>WRKK01000276.1 GCA_009782245.1 Defluviitaleaceae bacterium
GAGCAGAGCAGAGCAGTAGCCTAAATTCTGTTTTTTTGTCAACCCTAAAAATACTAACAACATATAAAAAGCAAGCCGTATTTTTCGCATTGCGAGAATTATGGGCTTGCTTTTTTGTTGCAAAAAATAACCCTATAGAATGGAGTTTTACTTATGAACAAACCAAAAACATTTATTTTCGGAGCAGGCACAGGCGGACGTGCCCTGTTGCCAGCAGTACAGCAAGATTACGAAGTATTAGGCTTTATTGACAACAATCCACTACTAATATCTTCCGAAGTGGCAGGGCTAACCATATTTGCCCCTGAAAAACTATTGCAAACGGAATTTGATACAGTAATAGTTGGCTCTGTTCCAGGCTTTGACAGCATACAAAAACAGCTTATCGAGATGGGAATATCTCGCAATAAAATCAACATAAACTACTACATCGCAACTATAAAAAGCCGCATAAATTTTTTGGAAAACGTGGCACAAATGTTTGCAGAGGATAACATAAACGACACAAACGCCCATGTCGCAGAGGGTGGCGTTTTTCAAGGGGAATCTGCAAAACATATAAACCGCGTTTTTCCCAACAAAACTTTTTACCTATTCGATACTTTTGAGGGGTTTAGCGAAAAAGACGTTACCATTGAACTACAGCAAAATTTTTCGTTAGCCAAAGCGGGACATTTAGCCAACACAAGCGTTGAAACCGTTCTAGCTAACCTGCCGCACCCCGAAAAATGCGTGATAAGAAAAGGTTACTTCCCAGAAACCGCCATAGGACTAGAAAACGAGCAATTATGCTTTGTCAACCTAGATTTTGACCTGTACAAACCTACCTTGGCAGGATTAGAGTTTTTTGTGCCACGAATGGTAAAAGGCGGCATAGTTTTAGTGGATGACGTTTTTGGTGGAATTTATAATGGCGTAAAACAGGCAATGAATGAGTTTTCCGCCAAAAACACCATAAAATATCTGCCTGTTGGAGATGGGTACGTAGCTGCATTTAGAATTTAACTACCTCAAAAAAGGAGAATAAAAATGACCATAAAAACCCGAAAAATAGGCAAAAACCAGCCGCCGCTAATAATAGCCGAAATAGGAATAAACCACAGCGGTAGCCTAACAACCGCCAAACAAATGGTAGATGCCGCCGCTCGTGCAGGTGCTGAAATAATAAAGCACCAAACCCACGTCATCGATGACGAAATGTCGCCAGCGGCAAAGCAGGTAATCCCAGGCAACGCCGATATTTCTATTTATGAAATTATGAAATCTTGTGCATTATCCGAAAAGGACGAATACGAACTTATGCAGTACGTGGAATCCAAGGGCTTGATTTTTTTGTCAACTCCGTTTTCGCGCGCCGCGGCTGATAGATTACAAAAATTTGGCGTAGCGGCTTTCAAAATTGGCTCTGGCGAACTTAATCATTATCCGCTGATTGACCATATTTCGTCATTTGGCAAGCCAATGATTATCTCCACTGGCATGAACGACATCGCCGCAATCGCAAAAACGGTTGACATCGTCCGCAAAAAAGGCGTGCCGTTTGCACTTTTGCACACCACAAATTTGTATCCCACGCCGATAAATCTTGTGCGACTGGGTGCAATGATGGAACTACATAACGCTTTCCCTGACGTGCCGTTTGGCTTGTCCGACCACACGCTGAACAACAATGCAGCATTGGCGGCTGTTGCACTTGGTGCGTCCATAATAGAGCGGCATTTTACCGATACAATGGAAAGGCAAGGTCCAGATGTGGCTTGCTCCATGGACGAAACGGCTTGTGCCGAATTGATAAAATCCTCGCAAGAAATCTTCCAAATGCGTGGCGGCACAAAACAAGCCGCTCCAGAGGAAGACGTAACTATAAAATTTGCATTTGCAACGCTGGTCAGCATAAAACCCATACAAAAAGGTCAAGCGTTTTCCAAGGAAAACCTTTGGGCAAAACGCCCAGGCACAGGCGAAATGCTCGCCGAAGAATATTTCAGCTTGTTAGGAAAAATCGCCGCTTGTGATATTTCCGAAAATGTCCACATAAAAAAGGAAATGATAGAAAAATGACAAAAATCAAACGAATCGCCGTTTTAACAGGCACACGTGCGGATTATGGCAAGCTAAAAAGTATCATGCAAGCCCTGGAAACGCACAGCAACTTTGAACTTTACATTTTCGCTACAGGAATGCATATGCACAAAGAATATGGTTTCACGTTCATGGAGATTGTGAAAGACGGCTACAAAAATATATTTTCGTTTATCAATCAGCGGCACGGAATGGGCACACAAATGGATTTGATTTTGGCAAACACGATAAACGGCTTTAGTGCCTACATTTGCGAGATAAATCCTGATTTGATAATAGTACATGGCGACCGTGTTGAGGCTCTTGCCGCAACGATAGTTGGTGCAATGAACAATATTTTGGTGGGGCATATCGAGGGCGGCGAAATTTCTGGCACGATAGATGAATCCATTCGCCATGCGATTACCAAATTGGCACACATTCATTTTGTCGCAAATGAGGATTCGCAAAAAAGGATTTTGCAGTTGGGCGAAACCCAAACCAGGATTCACATAATCGGCTCGCCAGATATTGATGTAATGCTATCGCCCAATTTGCCTACATGGGAGCAGGTAAAAGCCAGATACGAAGTGCCTTTTGACGATTTTGGCGTTGCACTTTTTCACCCAGTAACAACATCGTACGCCAATATGGGAAAATACGCAAAAATTTTCGTAGATGCACTATTGCGTTCGCAAAAAAATTACATAGTGATTCACCCAAACAACGATTTGGGACGAGAATTTATTATCGAAGAATACAGCAGATTAGCGGAAAACGGCAAATTTCGCTTGATTGTTTCCGTGAGGTTCGAATTTTTCTTGACAATGCTGAAATGTTCGCAATTTGTGATAGGCAACTCGAGTGTGGGCATACGTGAAGCCCCAATTTTCGCCAAGCCAGCTATTGATATAGGCGACAGGCAACGCAACCGCTATTTGCCAGACGATAAAATTGTTAATTGCGATTACGATTCCGAGCAGATTATCGCCGCAATAAACAGCACAAAAAACGTGAATTTTACGCCATATTCCGATTTCGGCAAAGGCGACAGCACAGAGAAATTTATGAAAATATTGGCAGACGGCAATTTTTGGGATACAACGCTACAAAAGCATTTTGTTGATAAAGATTGACAAAATTAACAGCAATTTAGAAAGGAAACCAAATGTACAAAGAAAAAACTTTTTTGGGGATAATCCCAGCAAGGAGCGGCTCGAAAGGATTGCCGCACAAAAACATCAGAGAATTGCTAGGCAAGCCGCTAATAGCATATAGCATCGAGGCGGCGTTGCAAACTGGCTATTTTGACGACATTATCGTTTCAACCGACAGCGAAAATTACGCTGAAATTGCTCGCCGCCACGGTGCAGAAGTGCCGTTTTTACGCCCAATCGAGTTGGCAAGCGATACAACTTTAGCAAGCGAATACATAGTGCATACGTTGGAAACTTTGGCAAGTTTGGGCAGAAAATACGATTATTTCGCATTATTACAGCCAACATCGCCGTTACGCACAGCTGAGCATATTAAAGAGGGCATAAAAAAGGCGGTGGACGAAAATTTGACAGGCGTTGTGGCGTTTAGCAAAGTTAGCAAACCGTTAGAATTGTGCCACAAATTGCCAGCGGATTTTTCGTTGGCAAATATAGCAATAGAGGGCAACAGGCAGGATTTTCAGCAATATTATCACATAAACGGAATGTTGTATATTTCCGACTGCGAAAATTTTTTGGCGACACGTTCGTGGTATGGTGCGAATAGTAGGGCTATTGTTATTGATAGCCGTTTTGCTGTTGATGTTGATAGTTTGCTGGATTTTGAATTGGCGGAGTTTTTTATGAAAAGGGGGGGAGAGTTTATGATAATATATTCAATGGAGCATTTTGCGGGAATGTCCCCAATATTAACTTTGCGGCTGACCAAACACCGCAATGAAAAGGCTATTTTAATTGTCTGCTTGGGCGAAAATACTATTAGGGAAAAATCGGCTTTTTTTGCTAGATTAAAAAAAACGGGCTTGTTTGATGATGTCATTTTGCTTAAAGAAGTATCCTTAATGTCAAGCGAGGATAACATAACGGAAGTAGCCGCACCATTCGCATCGGTGCAAGAATTACTAGGCAAAATAGTGGCAACTTACACGCCCATTATGGCAGACCACAACCTAAATTTGGCAGATGCCACAACAATTTACGCCATTGACGACATCACGTCCGATTTCATGGGCTTTTTAAGCTACTTAAATATCCCGTACGTATACACAGAGATAGTCCCAATGCAGATAGGCGTTAAATATGAGCGTTCTCGCCAGTCAAATACGCCCAGATACAGGTTGCGGCAAAAAGAATGTGCCGTAAACGCAAACGGTAAGCCGTTAAAAAAAATATTGATATTCCAAGAGACAACTTTTTTTGACGAAATAGAACTTACCGAAAAAGAGCGGCAAATGATAACGGTTTTCGATTTTACAAAAAATTTTGTGTTGATTCCCGAGGAAGACAGGCTAAAGTTTTTATCCTGCTTTGATTTGGACATGGAATTTTTGCAAAATAACGAACTGGCTATTGTGCTACCTAACAGCAACCTTGTTGTGGGAAATATTGCAAGGGATCACAGGGTAAATTTTAGCGATATTTTGTATAGTACAGATAAATTTGGGCTAGTTTACGCAACTTTAACAGATTATTTTGCAAACAAAAATTACAGCATTTTGTACCACCCGCACCCTAATAGAGTTAAGGAAATAAAACACTCGGATATATTACGTGAACGTGGAGCAGCCCATTTAGATACCAATATGCCGTGCGAATTTTTAATGTGGATTCCTAATATAAAAATTAGGCAAGTGATTTCGCTACAAACTACCGCAACGCAAGTGTTAGCCATCGTAATAGAAGACAATATCAAGCTAGAGCATACATTTATAAGGGTTTTTAATGTTGTTGACAGGTTGTATATTATCCAAAATATAATTAGCCGCCTACCGCATAGCACCGTGAAATTTTATGGTATACCAAATACTACCTTTGAAACGCTGTACCGTTGCAATTTTGCGGATTATTCCGCTAGAGTTTTTGAAACATTAGAAGTTGCGAATCCGACAACTAGTACAAAAACAGCAACCGAAGTTTACGAAGAAACAGAAGAGCCAAAAATCCTTGCAAACACAACGTTACAGCAAGACGACATTTGCGTTATTAACACAACTTTACTCTTTGATGAGCCTGTTATAAGGCGGCAACTTATATTGGATATGCTAGAAAATGCAGACGAAAACGCCGTTGTGTTCTTCACAAACATATTCTGCGAATATAGTTTCGCCGATATACGTATGCAATACAGGGTTTTACTGGATTTTATTGTACCAATAATAATCCACCGCACCAAGTTAGACGACGGCGAGCCAGTCGGCGAACTTGGCACGATAACAATATACGCCTTTTGCAAGAACGAGGAAACACGCAACCAGCTAAAAGCCACAAATATAACTAAAAATTTGCACTACCTAAACACTATCCTAACAATAACGCCGCTATCTGATGAGGATAATCAAACGGAATATCAAAAATGTTGGGAAAATTCTATTAAAAATGCTGTTGCACAACATCTCATAAATGTTAGCCAAAAAGGTAAAGATAAATCCTTAAAAGAAGAGTTGGCGGAAGAAAAGCGGATAATGCAAGAAGAAATGGCGGCTATGCAACAGCAATTATACCAAGCAAATTATCAACTACAACAAGAAAAAACCGCCCACCAAGCCACAAAAACGGAATTGGAAACAGTGCAAGCTAAACAAAAGAAAAAGCTGTTTGGCAAATTTGCCAGTCGCTAGATTTTATTCGTCAGCTTTTCGCTGTGCAATTTTACATTATCCTAAATGAATGGAGTTAAATTTATGAAATCACAAAACAATAAAAACTACCGAAAAGGGCAAGCGAATACATACAAAGAGCTGCATACATCGGAGCATTACAAAAAATATTTAGAATCTAGATCAGCCGACTATAAAGAATATCGCAACAAATGGGAGCAAGCATCAAGCCATTACATGGACTATGGCTATCCCATAAATTTAGATATTGAAATAGCGGGGGTATGCAACCTAAAATGTCCTATGTGTCCTCTGACGGTTAAGGGCGGAAAAGATAGATTTGGCAAGCATCTACAATTTTTTCCATACGAATTATTTTGCAGAATAATTGACGAGGCTAGTGAAATTGGCGTTTGTTCAGTTAAACTTACATGGATGGGCGAACCTTTAATGCACCCAAAAATTGTCGATATGGTTAAATATGCCAAATCAAAAGATATTATAGATGTCAGTTTTAACACAAACGCTACATTACTAAACGAAAAATTATCTCAGAAACTGTTGGAAACGGACATTGATGGAATATTTTTCTCTTTTGATACGTCCGATAAAGAAACATACGAAAAAATACGTGTTGGTGCAAAATTTGAAGATGTGGTGAAAAATATACAACGGTTTTGCGAAATGCGAAATCAAACGGGAAAATTAAACCCAATTACACGCATTAGTTCGCTAGTGTTTCCAGACAAAGAAGAAGAGTTTAGCCAAATAGTAGAAATGTTTAAGGACACAGTTGACATAATATCACGTTTAACGCCTTTAGATATGGCAAAAAATTACAGCTATTTGAAAGAGCATAAAGCTGATATACAATTTTCCTGCAATGCTCCATGGCAAAGAATGGTTATTAGCGTAGATGGACGTACTACTTTTTGTTGTTTCGATACTGCTTGCAACTGCCTTGCTACCAAAAATATTAACGATACAACAATAAAAGAATTGTGGAATAGTCCGCAAGCTAAAGAATTTCGCAAATTACACCAAGAAAGCCGTTGGTATGACAATAAACAATGCTCCGAATGTTGCTTGGTAGCTCATTCGAGCGGATTTTGAAGTAAATTCGCTCGAAATAGAAAAAAATAGAAAGGCGATTCTGCCGTACACTTTTATTGAAATAGAGTGAAACAGATAGGCAAGCAAGCGACCGTCCGTGTCGTCTGCCTGACCTGTCTGCCGACACCTGTCCATCGGCAGGTGGGGGCAGGCGGCAGTCAGGGCAGACAGGGGCGGTCGCTCGCTTATCCGTTCTAAATACTCAGATTGTTCATCGGCAGCTTTTTTCGTACTCATAGTTTTGCTTTTGCTTGCTGTTGCAACTCTGCAAGCCTTTCTAGTGAAATGTTTGCATCTTGCCGCAAAATTTCTATTAATTCGGCGGAAAAATTATTTTTTATTGCTGATAGTAGTAGATTTTCCGCACCCTCTGTTTTGCCCTCTATTTTTCCCTCTACTCTACCCTTATCCCTAGCATTACTCAAAGCCTGTGCCTCATCACGCTCCCGTTTATCCCGCAATCTTTCCAAATATTTATACTGCTCATCGGCGGTAATGCTCCTATATGCTGTTACTGCTTGGCTCATTACTTCTCCTCCTTTTGTTGTTAGTTCTTGTAATTCTTCTTCTGTTTCGGCGTTAAATAATGCCAGCCATAAATCTTGCTCGTTGGAGGTGTCTATTGTGGTTATGTCTGGCATTTTGGGTAGTTCAAAAAAGTGATACTGTTGCTTGTCAGACAATATTTCATGGCGTGTAGTCTCCATTGGCATAAATTTTGAATACACCTCTTTACAATCAAACTGCACAAAGCCCAAAATATTTATAACTATCGCTTGCGGCAATTCCTTGTAATTGTTGCCTTTTGGCAAGGCACTACTATACATTTTTGCCCAGTTAAACATAGTCCGCTCTAAAAAATTACCCTCGTTTTGAACTTGTATCTCTAGGTTGATGTGCTTGCCCGCTACTGTCATATGTATGTCCAACCTGCAAAACTTTGTGCCTACTTCCTCTGGTGGAATTTCGCTGTTTTCCACAACAAAGCCGTCTATGCTTATAAATGGAATGGACAACAAAGCCGCAACCAGTCTTTGCAACAAAACTGGATACCGCACAAATAACATCTTAAACAAAATATCCGACTTAAACGTGTACTGCAATGTTGTTTCTTTTTTCGTCTCCTTTTTTGGCATTTTCGCTCCTCCTAATTTTTGCGATACTCTTCCTTACAAAATCATACCACAAAAATTTTTTTGACTTTCCCAAAACACTATGCTACAATATAAACATCACAATTCGGGGGTGCGGCATATTATCCGCCTACTGTAACCTGTTAGCAATGTCAAAATATACCAATTTCGTTTTCCTTGGAAGATAAAAAGAACGTTGTACATTCTGCCCCGCAAAATTTTTGCAAATTTTCCTTGATAGAATTGACGGTCTCTTTTGCCTCGTTGTCGGAAATTGTTGCATAGGGTGCTTCGGAAAAAAGTGCTAACGTAGTCGTTTCTTTGTCTATCTTGCTAAAATCACAATCCCTGTAATTCCAACATCTAGTGAGGACGTGGTTATTATCGCTATAAACAACCTCGCTCGTATCTGTTACCTCTTCCGATTCAGCACCGATACCCAAAAATTTCTCGTTTCCCTCCGAAAACCTAAGAACAATATCGCCTGTAATTTTATCTAAATCGTAACCGCCGATGGGCAAATAATGTACTGTTTCTGCACACAAATAAGCATCAACGGCAGGGCTAATTTTAGGAGCATACCCGCTACGAATGACTCTCACTAAAAGAGACTCGGCAGTAGGCTTTTTCTTTTTTGGGTTTACGCCAAATGAACGGTATATTTCGCGCCACGCCACAATATTTTTGTGAGTTTCAAAATCTTTATGGTTGCCAAACTTTTGGGCAAACGCTTTGAACGTATCGTTCGTAAAATCCTCTAATCCGTTTTGGTAGAGGGTGTTGTTTATGTTTTTAGCCACAACCACGGCTATCCTTAAATCTGGATATTTGGCTCTTATGGTCTCACTAATTATTAGTTTCATGTTAAAATTCCTCTCTAGTTTTGTGAGGGACGAACATTCGCATTATATTTTTGACACTTCACTTGCATTTACTTTGGCAAGAAATGAATCAATCATTTCGCATAATTTCTATTTTTTGCTTTTGCTTGCTGTTGTAATTCTGCAAGCCTTTCTAGGGAGATGCCCGCATCTTGCCGCATATTTTCTATTAGGTTTATGGGGGCGTTGTTTTTTATTGCTGATAGTAGCATTTTTTCTGTACCCTCTATGTTGCCTTTATCCCTAGCATTACTCAAAGCCTGTGCCTCATCACGTTCCCGTTTATCCCGCAATCTTTCCAAATATTTATACTGCTCATCGGCGGTAATACTTC
>WRKK01000277.1 GCA_009782245.1 Defluviitaleaceae bacterium
ACGTTTTTGGTTTGTAGCGATGGGCTGTATAAAGCGGTTTCGGAAAAAGGGCTGCGGACGGCGTTGGTCAAAAAAGGCGGAGCTAAAAGGATTATTGGGCGGCTTATGTTTTGGGCGGCAAGTGCCAGAGATAATGTTTCGGCGGTTGTGGTTGGGGTTGGGTAAATTTTGGGTTTATACTCGAACAACTTCGAAACAAGCTGATATAGGAAAAAACGGGCGGATAATATCCTACGAAAAAATTAAGAACTTACTGTAGATTAAATTGCCATAAAAAATTAGCGGGGTCAAGGGGACGCGTTCCCTTGCGGGGTCCAGGGGCAGCGCCCTTGGCGGGGTGTGGGGCAGAGCCCCACGGTTTTGCAGTTGTTTGAGACATTTGACCAAGCAAAAAGGGGCAGTAATAACCATTACCGCCCCTTAGTTTGTTATATTAGCATTTCTTTTATTTCTGGCGGGAGTTCGTCAATTTCCCAGTTTACGCAAGTAATAAAGTCTACGTCATTTTTTTCGGAGAACAGTTTTAGGCGAATGGCTAGTTTTACCAAATCTTCTGCATCTAGCTTGGATATTATGTTAGTCAAGCCATCGATGTAAATGGTTTTAATATCGCTGTTCATTGCCAATATTCCCAGTAGAAAGCCCGAAAATTCGCGGTAGTTTGCCAAAATTCCGCGGCCAGCCTCTATAAAACGTATGTTGTAGTGTAAATCGCTAGTTGTGCGGCGGTCGTCGTCTATGAAAACCAAGTTGCCGTCTGTTACTTTTAGTTGATCGTTTGCCTTTTGGATTAGCAATTTTGTTTTGCCCTCTCCCTTTTTTCCTGCTATAAAACTAACCATTTTATTACCTCCTAGTGTGTTGTTTTTTTTATTTATTTTTTTTGTTTATATTTTTAGTATTCAACGCTGTAATTCGGCGCTTCTTTGGTAATCTGAATATCGTGCGGGTGGTTTTCTTTTATGCTGGCGGTGGATATTTTTAGGAACTGTGCGTTTTGCTGCAACACAGCTATCGTCTCGCAACCGCAATAGCCCATTCCTGCCTTTAAGCCGCCCATAAGCTGAAAAACCGTGTCCGCCGCCGAGCCTTTGTAAGCGGTGCGTCCTTCAACGCCCTCGGGAACAGCTTTTTGGGCGTGTTCTTGAAAATAGCGATCTTTGCTACCTTGCTCCATCGCCGCTAGTGAGCCCATTCCACGGTATACCTTGTATTTTCGCCCTTGATATAATTCTGTTGCGCCTGGACTTTCTTCACAGCCTGCGAAAACATTACCCATCATGCAAGCATTTGCACCAGCCGCTAAGGCTTTTGTAAGGTCGCCAGAATAGCGGATTCCGCCGTCTGCAATAATTGGAATATTGTGCGGTTTCGCCGCTTCGGAGCAATCCAAAACTGCCGTAAATTGCGGTACGCCAATTCCTGCAATAACTCTAGTTGTGCAGATAGAACCTGGACCAATTCCCACTTTAACCGCATCTGCACCCGCCTCGATAAGGGCGAGCGTTGCCTGTGCAGTTGCTACATTACCCGCCACAACTTGCAAATCTGGAAACGCACTTTTTATGTCCTTTAGGCAATTTATTACAGTCAAAGAGTGTCCGTGAGCAGAATCCAAAACGATAACGTCTACTTTTTCCTCAATTAATGCCTTTATGCGTTCCATGTAATTTGCGTTTGTGCCGATTGCCGCGCCTACCAACAAGCGCCCTTGCTCATCTTTGGCGGCATTGGGATATTTTATCGTCTTTTGAATATCCTTTACTGTTATCAAGCCCTTTAGATTGCCTTTTGGGTCTACTATGGGCAACTTTTCAATTTTGTTGCGGGTCAAAATCGCCTTTGCCTCGTCCAGCGTTGTGCCCTCCGATGCCGTTACAAGACCCTCGCGCGTCATAACCTCGTAAATTTTCTTGTTGGGATCGGCGTTAAAAAGCATATCACGGTTGGTAATTATGCCAACCAGCTTATTATGCTCGGTTATCGGCACGCCAGATATTTGGTAACGTGCCATAAGTGCCTCCGCCTCGTGGACATAATGGTTGGGCGACAGCGAAAAAGGGTCGGTAATAACGCCATGCTCGGAGCGTTTTACACGGTCAACTTCGGCGGCTTGCTGCTCTATGGACATATTTTTGTGAATAATGCCAATGCCGCCCTGCCGCGCCACCGCAATCGCCATTTTGGACTCCGTTACGGTGTCCATGCCAGCACTCATTACGGGAATATTAAGTTTAATTTTTTGGGTAAGCCTAGTTTCTACCTTAACGTCCATTGGCAAAATTTCGGAGTAGGCTGGCACTAGCAACACATCGTCAAAAGTAAGGGCTTCTTTAATATTTTTTTGCATTTAGTTAATTCCTTTCGTTTGATAACTTTCTTATCGGTAATTGTTGATAATCGATTGATAATTAATGTTCTAAAGAATAGTTACACTGTATTTTGCTACTTTTTGGGGTGAAACTTTCGACGTGTTAGCAGTTTGCTCATTTCCTGCAAAATTTCGTCGTTCGGCTCTATTATGATAGATTGGCGTTTGCCGTTATAGTTGGTTAGAAAGATGTAAGACCGCTCTGAAACCAAACCAGAACTGTAGTCCTTTTTTTCTTGTGCCACGGACAGCGTATTTTGGTGCGAGTTGTCTTCCACGTGTGCCATAATTTCAAAATCTTTTATATTGCCTGTAAACATACGCTTGCGGTTGGCTTTGTTGTAAATAACGTCAATATCCAGTTCGCCGTTGGTAAGTATGTATTCGTATTCCTTTTTAAGCCGCCCCAGCAAAAACCAAGCACCAAAACCAGCCGCAAAGGTAATAAACATCGCAAATTGCGGAATTATAAACCCCGAAACCACCAGAACCAACACTACAGCAAGTATAATACCTGCCCTCGTAAGTTTGTCTTTTGTGCTAGGATTTTTTTTGATAAGCTGTTCCTTGAAAACGTCTGCCATTGTTGTACCCCCTTTAATTTGGTTGATAAATACATTATAACTTATTTTTGTTGGCATTGCAATATTTTTTTTAATATTTTTTTGGGATTGGTAAAATTTTGTGATTGCCAATTTTTTCGGGCATTTCGGGCATTTTGGGCGTTGTCGGAATTTTTGGCAAATAAAAATTTGCGGGTGCAAAATTTTATTTGCTTGGTTTTTTGGAAGATGTGTTCGGCAAGCAGTTATTTTAACGTAGGGGCGGGTATTTTTGGGACGGGCAAATATTTTTACGGGACGGGCAAATGTTTTTACGGGACGGGCGGGTATTTTTGTGGGACGAGCAAATATTTTTACGGGACAGACGGATATTTTACGGGACGGGCAAATATTTTTACGGGACGGGCGGGTATTTTACGGGACGGGCGGGTATTTTTATGGGACGGGCGGATATTTTTGTGGGACGAGCAAATATTTTTATGGGACAGGCGGATATTTTTATGGGTCGGACGGGTATTTTTATGGGACGGGCGAGTATTTTACGGGACGGACAAATATTTTTTTGGACGGGCGGGTATTTTTATGGGACAAGTGGATATTTTTATGGGACGGACGGATATTTTTATGGAACGGGCGGATATTTTTATGGGACGGGCAGATATTTTTATGGGACAGGCGGATATTTTATGGGACGGGTGGGTATTTTTACGGGACGGGCGGATATTTTTATGGGACGGGCGGATATTTTTATGGGACGGGCGACCGTCCTCGGTCGCCCGTCCAGCAAGGCGGGTCGGGCGACCGTTTTCCCGTTCCGATTTAGCCTAAATGTGGGCGGATAATATCCGCCCACATTTTTATTATGGTACTGCTCATTAACTAGAATTTCTCAACACAAACTTCTTCAAGCAAGTTTCAAAGCCCTCTAAACCCAGCCGCCAATTCAGCCGCCTGTTCAAAATCACTATGCAAAAACAACGCATTACGCACATTTTCAAGAACCGCCACCGTTTCAGCTTTCCACGGTTTTTTGGCTAATTCGTCAAGAAAAGCGTACACCGCACTATCGTCATAATCTTCGCAAGCCTGCTGAATTTTTGCCAGCTGCTCCGATAAATATGCGGTATCTTCTGCGATTTCTGCAATTTCAAAGCCTTGTCCATTCGAAACCTCGGAAACTAGCGGACGGAGCCGATCTATTATTTCCTGTAAAATTCCGATAAATTCGTCAACGTGGGCTGTTATGTACGCCATATCGGAATTATTACCCGCCTCTTCTAGCAGTCGGGCTAATTCTATTTTATCGGGATTTTCGCCAATATTGTGCAACGCCGATCTCATTGCGTGTACAGTGATTATAAACAGTTTTATATCGTCATTTGCCAAACTTTCCTGCATAGCAGTTATTGCATTTTCCGCATCTTGACAGAAAAGTTTTGACATTTTTATTTCAAATTCCGATTTTTCCGAGTTTTCAACTTTTTTAGAATTTTCGGTATCAGAATTGGTATCAAAAACGGGCGGTTCAGTATCTTCGTCTGGCTCGTCCCACAATTCAAAGTCATCAAACTCTGATGCACCCTCTAATTCTTCTTTCGTTAAATTCATGGAGTTTATCGCATCGGTTAGTGATTTTTCTAAAACAACCAACAAATTTTCAATTTTTTCGCCGTCGTTTTGCGGATTTTTTTCAAATAAAAGTTCAGTTTCTCCTGCTATGTCCGCCAAACTGTTTTTGCCAACCGTTCGTGCCATTCCTTTTAATGTATGGGCAAAACGGCGGCAAGTTGCGAAATCTTCTTGTGCCAAAGCGGCTCTAATGTCGGATATGGCGTTTTTTTGCGTACGGGCAAATTCCTTGTTCAAGCCTTTCACAAAGTCGTTATCCGCTTGCGATTCGTTATTTCCCGAGAAAAATTCCCACATTTCTTCTTTGGCTTTACGGTCTTCTTTGGCTTTACGGTCATCGTTGGGTTTGTGGTCGTTGCTAATCGTTTCGGCATTTTTGCGTGCTGCCGCAATCACTTCCGAGGGCTGTTTGTCCCGTATAAAGCGGTTAAGAATACTATTTAAGTGCGATGTATCTATCGGTTTCGAGATAAATGCGTCAAAACCGTTTTGCAAAAACATATCGGATTGCCCAATTAGTGCATTGGCTGTAAGTGCCACTATTGGCTCGGTGTAGCCCAATTTGTGAATAGCACGTATTGTTTCGATTCCGTCCAGCCCAGGCATCATGTGATCTAAGAAAATAATATCGTAAACTTTGCCCTCCCGAACACGGTCAATGGCATCGTAACCGCTTAAAACCGTGGTAACTTCTAAATCGTAGAACGACAAAAGTCCTTTTGCTACAAATAAATTTGTTTCTACATCGTCCACAACAAGAACCTTGCCGTATGGCATTGGGTCTGGCGTGAAATTCATATTTTTCGCAGAAAAACGGTTCGAAAGTTTGAACGTTTTCAAATTATCGGCAAGTTCCTCGCCAATATCGCCCTCGCTTGCCCGTTTTTGCGGGATTCTTACCGTGAAAATTGTACCCTTGTTTACTTCACTTTTTACATCAATAGTTGCGTCCATTAACGAAATCAAATTGCTAACAATAGCCATTCCAAGCCCTGCACCCTCGATATTTTGGTTCGCTTTCTCGTCAAATCTCACAAATTCTTCAAATAGAGATTTCACATTTTCGGGGGTCATTCCTGCACCAGTATCTTCAACGATAAATTCTAAGAAATTTTTCTCCTCGTTTTTGCCATTTTCGTTTTCCGACATTTCCGAGACAAATTTCACACTCAAAAATACAAATCCGCTTTTCGTATATTTGAACGCATTCGATAGTAAATTATTCATAACTTGCTTAATCCGCAACTCGTCGCCAAACATATTTAGCGGGATATTTGGCTCAATATCAATATCAAATTTAATTTTTTTGCTACCCAATCGGAACACATTTAGCTGGATTATGTCGTTTATTAGGCTTGCAGATTCGTAACTTTCGTTCAAAATTTCCATTTTGTTTGCCGCAATTTTAGATAAATCTAAAATATCGTTGATAATGCTTAGCAAAACCTGCGAAGAATTGTAAATTTTGGCAAAAGCCTCTTCTACAGCAAGCGGCAAATTTGAATTTTTCAACTGAATTTCCGAGATTCCCAAAACGGCGCTTATCGGTGTTCTTATTTCGTGGCTCATTCTCGCCAAAAATTTCGTTTTCGCCTCCGAGGTTTCCTCCGCCAACGCCGAGCGTTTCATTTCGTCCATTGCACGGTAAAAATCTCGCATATCCGTGGCATACGTGCAAATCATTTTTTCGCCCCTAATTGTGGTGGTGTAGCAAGCAATTTTTGACGGAATTAAATTTCCGTGAATATCTTGGTGAACCCAGTCAAATGCGGTGCTACCCGTTTTCAGAGTTTCTTGGATATATTTTGCGCCCAAATCGGTTGACAACACTCCGTTTGGCTGATATTCTGGAGAAAATTTGAAAAAGTTTTCAAGATATTCCTTTGTATCGGATACTCCGTAACGCCGTTTTACCTCTTCGTTGCAACTTTTGAGGGTTATCTCGCTGTCCCAAAACGTGATAACTAGCGGTACTGTGTCCATCATAAACTGCACATATTCATAATAATCTTTCTCAGATTTTAATTCGGCAACGTCCATTACTTCTTCTGCAAGTTTGTTTATCGCCAACGCCGCCGCCTGAAAATCTCCATGAAAAGTAGCCGTTTCAAGCCTTGCAGCGGCATCGCCTTTACTGATTTTCTCGGAAACTTTTGTTATTTGTATTACTAAATTTTTGAAAATGTCAACCATATCGCCAACAATATTGTTAAGCTGCCCAATTTCGTCGCCCACGTTGTCGCGAATATTAACGCTAAAATCGCCCTTTTGCAGGAGTTTCGCCTTTGAGCCGATTAACGCAATACGTTTCTTAAAAGAGGTTGTCATAAGCCAAACGGTCGCCAACGCAACGCCAATAACAAGCACCAAAGCCGATACATTGAAGACAAAATAGCGTTCTTGTTGGTTGTATAAATTTTGAGAAACGGTGGCGATTAGATTCAAATTTATCTGCCGCAAATCCTCGATAGCGTTGATATTTTCCATGGCGTGAATTGGAAGAACGTTGGTAAAACGCTGGCTACCGTCAAAAACGGTAAACCTGTAATATTCGTGCATAAATAAAACGCCGTCCAAAATAACGTGTACGTTGTCAATCGTCTGCGCAATCATGTCAAAGCCAAAAATTTCGTTTGCGACGGGGTCGTCTCGGAGCAGCGTTTCGTATTCGTACACGGTGGCGGAAATCATGTCAACCAAATCGTCCAGTTCGGCGTGAAGCCACTCGGCATCTTGCTGTGTAATGGTTGTAAGGTATCCCCATTCGTTAAAGTGGATTGAAATCATTACCCAAAAGTCCCTAAATTCGTGTTGGAGTTGGACTAGCAAGCGATTGCGTTCCATTACATGGGTCAGCAAATAAGCCTGTTCATCACGCACACTTGCCGTAAAATAGGTACTATAAAGTAACACGCCCAAAACCACGGCGATTATAATGCTAAACGATAAAACTGTTTTTTTTACTATCGACATATTTATCCTCCTACAAATTCAGGGCGTTGGGCGTGTAGCAAAACCCAAAGCCGCAAACTTTTGTTTGATTTATTTTTGGCATTTTGGCAGCAACGGCGAGTGCGGCGTGGTTGAAATCTATGTACGAAAACAAGGCGTTGGGGAGCTATTGCGGTTATTTAAGTAGATGGTGCTGTGTTGCTCTGCAATTATATGGCGCGTGGTTCGGGAAGAATGCAGATTTTGTGCGTTTTTGCGTACGGCGTAGTTTATAACGTTTGCCAAGCAGTTGGAAAGTTTCTTTGAAACCCCTACTCTGCAAGTGTACACGATATTTTGTTTGCTGTCAATATTTTTTTGATTGCGGAAAATATTGGGTGTTCATACAATAAACATAATAGCTGGTTTTTCGTTGGTAAAAATAGCAAAAATCACATAAATTGGCAGTATTTTCAAGTTGTTTTTGTGCATTTTGCCCGAAAATTTGTTGGACGAATAAGTTTTAAGCAACAAATCAACCAAAACATAAACTTAAAAATCGCATAGAGTTTTGCTAGTGTTTGTGATGTGTCTTTTTCTGCTTGTGCGTTATTTTATGGGGGCGTACAAAAATCATGCTACACAGAGGGCAAAGTTTGGCGGAAGAATTTTAACCAAAATTCCCAAAAAATTTGTAAAAAACTTGCACAAAAATATCAGCTGTGCTATAATAAAAATGTACAGTTATTGCGGTGGACACACACGCCCAGACGATTATCATTGTAACACACAATCCAATCGTGGCGGCAACCGCCGATTTTGTGGTGTTTTTGGTGAACGGGCAGATTCGCAATGTTCGAAAAAATCCCACCGTAAGCGAAATAAATTCCCAAATAATTAAGTGGGAAAGTTAGATTTTAGGAGGATTTTTATGATTTTTAACGAGGTATATTATCGCACCGATAAAAGTGAGATAAATCTGCAAAACGGCACAGAAATTTTCAGACGTGCCGCAAGGGCTGTCATTATGGACGGCGATAAAATTTTAATGGCACATTTGGGCAAAACGGACGAGTACAAATTTCCAGGTGGCGGCGTGGCGGAGAACGAATCGGCAGAAACCGCCTTAAAAAGGGAAGTTTTGGAAGAAGTGGGCTACAATATCCTAGAAATCGGCGAAAAAATTGGAGAAATCACAGAATACGACACCGCCCAAGAGGGCGAACAATTTTACTTCAAAATGGTTTCCGAGTATTACGCCGCAACCGTGGAAAGCCGCCAATTAAGCCAACATTTGGAAGAATACGAACAGGCGTTGCAATTTACGCCGTGTTGGGTGGATATTGAAACGGCGTACCGCACAAACAGCCAAAACAAGGGCAAATTTGACAAAACGCTCGGCATCGCAAGAGAAACAATAGCGTTGGGTAAAATTTTGGATTCAAAACAGATTTATTAGGAGAAAATGGGCGGATATATCCGCCCGCTATTTTCGTTAAGTTGTTTTAGTATACAATAATTTCAAATGGGAGAAATCGGCAACGCAAACCCCCGACAATACAGCGATATTACCCAACAAAACCTCCCAAAATCAACCCCACATCACCACCCCTATACAACCACAAATCCAAATCCAACGCAAAAATCAGCGTTAAAGCAAAAACCACAACAAAAATCAAAAAATATTGGGGACAATTCCGCAAAACGTGGTAAGCCGCAACACCAAGCACAAACCACACCAACAACAAGCCCACCAACCGATTATTAACAACAAACGTAAATATATGCGGAAACATTCCCATAACATAAAAAACGCCAAAATAAACCGCCGCCAAAACCGCCGAAA
>WRKK01000278.1 GCA_009782245.1 Defluviitaleaceae bacterium
CCCACACCCGCCAGGGCGCTGCCCTGGACCCGCAAGGGACTTCGCCCCTCCCGCCTGCCGGCGGGCAGGTGACCCCGCAACATTTTTTGCTATTTTTTTGCGAGTAGGCTAATTTTTTGCGGTTGGGTTAATTTGATTTTTGGTTGTGGGGATATGTCAACCCCCGTTTTCAGTCCGTTATACAATCACAGCGCCGTCAATATTACTAAAAACGTTATTTTGCCCACGTTCTAGGGCGGTTATTACGGTTTTGCTTTTTACGTTTACAACTAAGGCTACATCGTCTACCAGCACCAAAGAATCCCTTATGCCTTTAGCATTGGCTTGGGAAAGTCCGTTTTCTAGGCGGTTCATTTGGTCGCCTGTCAACGTGATTTGGCGGTCGTTTAGCCGCATATTGGCGTGTTTGGAAAAATGCAGCGGCGTTTGGCGGTTTATGGCGTTTTCAAGGGCTTGCTGGAAGTTGCCTTGAAATTGCGGGCTTTCGGCGGATTGGTTGGTTGCGGCGGGTTTTTTTGCTGGGCTTGCTGAAACAATTTGGTTTATTGCACCCACCTTTTCCACACGTTCCGCGCGGTTTTCTCGTAAAGGGTTAAAAGTAATTCCGTCCATGGTGTTCACCTCTTTGCTCTTTGTTTGCTGATTTTGTTGGGGTTGCGGGGTTATTCGTCAGATTCGTCTGTGTCGGTTTCGTCGCCGTTGCCGTTTTCGTCAGCGTTTCCGCCGCCTGGCATATTTGGTATAACCCTGCCGCCGTTGCGGAAGTCGGTTAAGCTAAGCGGTTGCCCGTTGCCAATTTGCAAGAAAACATCGCCTTGTTGCAGTAGCACACGGCTAACCACGCCGTCAAAATCTTCCAAGTTGTGCGTAACGGTTCTGCCGACCAGTTGCAAGCCTTCGACCAGTTGGTCGATGCGGTTTACCCTTGCGGAGTTGCCGTTTGTGAAGTCAACCATTGCGTTACCGTTTACAACGCTGATTCCTGCGACAATGCCGTCAAAAGCGGAAAGTGTGTTGTCGGCGTTAATCGACCGAGAAGTAAGCGCGCGCCCCACAACCAGCGGCCCATCGGAAACAGAGAACACTTCACTAGAGAAGATTTCTCGTCCGTTTACCATAAGCACGGCCTCGCCGCTGATAAATCGCACAAATTCAACCGCACCCTCGATAAACTCGGACGGGTTGCCGTTTTCGTCTGCCAAAATGGCTTGCACGTATCTGCCAATAAGCCCTAAATCTCGGGCATTTGCGACCCCGTTCAAAATACCTTGCAGTTGTTGCGACATAAAATAATCGTCCGAGACAAAGGTAATGCGGTCAAGCGGCGTATCGATGACCCGTAAATCGTAGGTCATTTCGCCAGCCTCGGTCAAAATTGGCTGACCGTCGTCGTCCAGGCGCGGCACCATGGTTTCCACGCCAAGCAGAATATTCCCCCCTGCACGTGTAACGGATAAAACTGGGCCGTCAACTTGCCGCCAGATATTGGCGGTTTCGTCAAAAAACTGGGCAAAAACGGATTTTCCTATCATATTGTGGGCTTGTTGCAGTTCCATGCTGCGTGTCATAATTTGTTGTTGCTCTAGCGCGGAAAACTGCGCCATTTGTGCCAAAAAGTCCCTATCGTCCATGGGATTCAGCGGATCTTGGTGTTGCATTTGTGTTACCAGCAGCTGCAAAAATGCGTCGCGGTCAAGTTCGCCACTCGTGTTGCGCGAACCCACTTCCGCCACGGTGTTGCTAGATGTCGCCGCTGTTATCGGACTCCATAATGCTGACATTGGTCGCCCTCCTTGTTAAGTTTAATTTTTTATCGAGTGCCGCAAGTCGTTTATTAGAATGTTCAAATCTTTGTCGGAAACGCCTTGGCTTTCGATGTTTTGTTTCACGTGATTCAGAGTTAGCACAAGCAAACTTTTGTAGCTGTCGAATTGTTGGTTTGTCATGCCGTCCTCGTTTTCGGGTGTTGCGGCGGGCATTTTTGGCGGTTTTGCGTATTTTTCGTAATCGTGCAACATTTCGTCTAAAATTTCGCTGTTTGTGCCTTTTTGCTCAATTTCACGTTTTGCCGCTCGCAATTCCCTGCGGATTGACTGCATAAAGCAATGAAACTGGTAATCCGTCATTCCGCCGTTTTCGGTTTCTTTGGGATAGTCTATTGTTGTAAGTTCGCCGAAAATCCTGTTTACTTCGGACATTGCGTTTTTTATTTTTGCCATAAAAATCCCCTTTTCGCCAGTCAGTTTGCATATTTCTCATAATCGTGCAACATTCTATCCAAAATTTTGCTACGCGCGCCCTGCTCCACAATTTCGTCCTGTATTGCCAGAAGTTCCCTGCGGATAGATTTCACAAAGCAAGTGAACTGATAATCCGTCATTCCGCCGCTTTCTTCATTGTCATCGTCATCGTCAAAACCAAAAAAGCTGTTAAACAACATATAAAGTCCTCCAAACGTATCAATCCCACCGTCTCGCCGTTTTGCCGAAATTTACGCCGTAAATTCCACGGTACTATCCATTAAAATGCGAGTTTGCTCGGGTTCTTCTTCGCCCGTTTCGGCGGCGGATATTCCTGCGGCACGTTGCAAGCGGCGCATTGCATCTTGTTGGGCTTTGAGATATTGGCTCATTTGCTCGGTTTGGTCGCTGTTGTCGCCCGTGTTGACGGAAACGAACAGCTCGGCAATGGAGATTCCCTGCTCTTCAAGGGCGTTGCGAAGTTGGTTAAAGTTTGCCTCGATAATTTCCTTAATCCGCTGGCTTTCTGCCACGAACATTGCGGTAACTATTCCGTTTTGCACGGCGACACGCAAGGTTACATCGCCCAAATGTTCAGGGCGGAGCGTCATTCGCAGTTCCGTAAATGTTTCGGGTGCGATAGTTTTGATATGCGTAACTATCTGCTGCATTACTTGCGTTGGCGAGGTTGCCTGTTGGGTTTCGGCGATATTGGCGAGAGCGGCGGCTTGGTTGGCGAGCGTGGTTGCGGGATTTACCTGCACAACAACTTCGCGCGGTTGAATTTCTTGGGAAACTTCGGTTGGGCGTTCGTTGGCGGCTTGCGGGATAATTTCGTCAAGCGGACGATATTCAGCCACGTTGTCGGCGGTTTCGGTGCGGATAATGCGAGGTTCGGCGGCGGTGGGCTGTAGCGTTTCGGTTGACACCTGTTCAGCTATGGGGAACAACGGAGCATCAAGGCGTTGCGGGACAACGGTTGCCTGCCCGTCCGACAGGCGGGTCGGTTCGGCTGTTTCCGCCGCTTGCGGACGTTCGGTTATTACGAGATTGTTATTTTCGTCCACTTCGGTTGTAAGGTTGCCCAAAATGTTCAGCCTATCGAGATTGGTCGCCGCACGGGAAATAACTTCGGCTGGCGGCTCGGTTTCCAAAATAGCGATGGCGGTTTGCGTAGTTTCCACAACTTTTTGCAGTTCCTCGGGATATTCGGGCATAACAAGCAACTCCACGGGGTTTTCCACTTCAAGCAGCAGTTGCAAAAATTTGCTTGCAGTTGCTGGCTCGGCGAGTTCCTCGGGAAGAATTTGCAGTTGTGCGGCAAGTTCGATTATTTGGTCTGGCGGAATTTGCAACGTTTCGGCTATGATGTAGAGGATTGCTAGTTGGGTTTGTTCTGGCGGTATTGCGATTTCTAGCGTTTCCTCTGTTGGCGTTTCTGCGGCGGTTGCTGTGTCGGTGTCTGGCGGAGTTTCTGGCGTTTCCTGCCCGTTCGGCAGACGATCCGTTGGCGGAGCGGTTTCGGCGTTGGTTGAATTGTTGTGTTGTTGGCGGTTTTGACCTGCTCGGCGGGTAGATTCAGCAGACGGGCTTTCGTTGCGGGTGCGATTGCGTTCACGTGGTGCATTTGCCGCCGCCTGAGATTCCCTATCTCTGCTCGCCATAAATTGGTCAAAATCTCGGTTGCTTTGTGTGTTTTGCCTTGGCTGATTTTGCTCCGATTGCGGTTGCCGCTGCGGAACTGTCAAAATTACGGCTGGTTCTCGGGTTTGTGCTGTGTTTACCATGGTTTCACCTCCTTTGGGATATTTGGCACACATTTGCCATGATTTCATTATAACATAAATTCCACAAAAAGCAAAAAATAAATGAAAATTTTTTGCGAAACTAAAAAATGGCTCAAATGTCTGATAATTTTTTGACCGATGTCATTTTTGTAGGGGCGGATATTATCCGCCCCTACAAAAACGCCGCCCGTTTGCCCCACCTGCGAAATACCAAAAATTTTGATAATTTTAACAAACACAAAAAAACCACCCACGCCAAAAAGCCCCACACATTCCATCAATCACAGGGCTTTTGGCTTTATGGTTGTTGCTTATAATCAAAATTTAACAAAAATTATCTGCTCAACGCATCTATTTCTGCGGGGAAGTCAATAGTAACGCCGCCAAGTTGCAAAATTTCCGTTGCCGCATAAAGGTCTATGTTAAAATTCATGCCAAGGTAAACTAGGTTGATGTTAGTTTGTAAAGCAACTTTGTAAAAATTTCCGTTTGCATCTAGCAAAACGGTTACGGCTACGGTGTTGGCGGTAACGTTAGCCTGTGGCATTTCCGTGCCAAAAATCCCCAAAGCTACGCCGATAGCGGCATCTACAGTTTCGTCTACAAAACTTTGTGCATAATCGGCTGGCACTAAAAATGTAATGGTGGTTGTGTTGTCGGGGTTTCGGGTAACTGTTGCACTTTCAAGTGCCTCCATTGGGAACTCGTCAGAAAATTCTAACAGCGACATAACGGCATCTTGCCCCAAAATATCTTCCAAGGAAAAATAGTCAACTATTTCCCAATGTCCCAAGTATTCCGAATATATCACGCCATTGCGGATATAGTAGTTCATAGACCAATCGTAGCCGTCAAGGTTAAGATTGTTTAGAACGCTTGCATTAAAATCGGTTTCTGTAACGAAAACTTGGGCTATTTCGGCATTTTGTACAACTTCAAAAGCGATAGTTTCGCCGAAAATAGTGGTGCTAATTGTAACAGCGGCGTTTGTGGTTAGCAAAATCGAATCCGCCGCCTCAACATTCTCGTTTGCATTGGCAAGCAGGTCGTATACCTCGCTTGCAAGGGTCGGCGTGGCAAATAATAAGGTTGCCGCTAACACCGACATCATTATGAAGATTTTTTTTAACTTTTGCATTTTTTTGCTCCTTTTTAAGGTAGATTTGTTTCAATAATCTAATTATTACATGGATTTTATGCCTTGTCAAGGGCGTTGCGGGGAAAATATCCGAAAAATTCTAACATTTGTGTTACAATTTTCGCTGGCTGCGTTGCAAAATTTTTCAAAATCTTCGCTTTTCTTCAATGAATTAACAGCATCAACAGCATTAACAGCATTTTTATCAATATTTTTATCAATTTTAGCAATAATTTTTGGTAAAATTTACCCCCCAAAAAAAATAATTAAAAAAACCCTTGCAATTTTTTTCAATTTGCGTTACAATGTTTAGGTAAAGTTATATATATGGAGCAAGCATTGACCAGTTGACACAATCCCGCCAAAACCCCTATTCTGGCGGCTTGCTACCAGGAAGGAGCTTGTTGAATGGCTAACGAAGTTAGAGTAATTGATGGCAACGAGGCCGCCGCGCATATTTCTTATGCGTTTACGGAGGTTGCCGGTATCTACCCCATTACACCGTCCTCTAATATGGCGGAATGGGTAGACGAATGGGCCGCAAAGGGTCAAAAAAATATTTTTGGCCAAGAAGTTAAAGTTGTAGAAATGCAATCGGAGGCTGGTGCCGCTGGCACTATGCACGGAGTTTTGCAAGCTGGTGCACTTGGCACTTCTTATACTGCCTCGCAGGGCTTGCTGCTTATGATTCCCAATATGTACAAAATGGCGGGCGAATTGCTGCCAGGCGTGCTACACGTTAGCGCCCGTGCCGTCGCCGCCCACGCGCTATCCATTTTTGGCGATCACTCCGACGTTATGGCTTGCCGCCAAACGGGTTTTGCACTGCTTGCATCTACTAACCCACAAGAAGTTATGCACCTTGGCGCTGTCGCTCATATGGCGGCTATCCAAGGTAGAGTGCCGTTCCTCCATTTCTTTGATGGATTTAGAACTTCGCACGAAATGCAAAAAGTTGAGCTACTTGATTATGACGACCTTAACAAAATCGTAGACCACGACGCTATTAGACGCTTCCGCGATGCCGCTCTCAATCCAGAACGCCCAGTTTTGCGCGGTACAGCCCAAAACCCCGATATATTCTTCCAAGCAAAAGAAGCCAGCAACCCATTTTATGAAGCTCTTCCCGCAATCGTTGAAGAAAACATGAAGAAAATCAACAAATTAACTGGTCGCAATTACCAACTTTTCAACTACTACGGCGATCCCGATGCCGAAAACATCATCATCGCAATGGGTTCTGTTTGTGATACTATAGAAGAAACTATCGATTACCTCAACGCAAAAGGCGAAAAAGTGGGCATGATTAACGTTCACTTGTATCGTCCTTTCTCTGTGCAACACCTGTTGGCGGCTATTCCTGCCAGCGTGAAGAAAATTACTGTACTTGACCGCTGCAAAGAGCCTGGTGCTCTCGGCGAGCCTATGTACCTCGATGTTTGCACCGCTTTCCTTGAAAATGGCGGACCTACCCCAAT
Source organism: Defluviitaleaceae bacterium (assembly GCA_009782245.1). GTDB lineage: Bacteria > Bacillota > Clostridia > Lachnospirales > WQUN01 > WRKG01. Next base: position 6,644 of record WRKK01000278.1, read on the forward strand.
TATCGTGGGCGGCCGTTATGGTCTCGGCTCTAAAGACGTGTTCCCATCGCAAATTATCGCTGTTTTTGACAACATGAAAGCGTTCAAGCCTATCAACCACTTTACCGTGGGCATCGAAGACGACGTTACTCATAAATCGTTGCCAGTAGGCGAATACGTGGACGTTATCCCAGAAGATACCATGAATTGCAAATTCTGGGGCTTGGGCGCGGACGGTACTGTTGGTGCTAACAAAAACGCCATCAAAATTATCGGCGATACAACCGATATGTACTCGCAAGCCTATTTCTCGTACGATTCCAAGAAATCGGGCGGAATTACGCAATCGCACTTGCGGTTCGGCAAACAGCCAATCCGCTCGCCTTATTTGGTTAAAACTGCGGACTTCGTGGCTTGCCACAATCCGTCCTACGTTGACAAATATGATATGCTTGCCGACATCAAAGACGGCGGAACTTTCCTATTAAACTGCCTGTGGAGCGACGAAGAAATCAACGAAAAATTGCCGCCGCTAATGAAAAAGGAAATTGCCGAGCGCCACGTTAAAGTGTACATCATTGACGGCGTTCACATTGCCGCAAAATTGGGCTTGGGACGGCGCATTAACACGATTTTGCAAGCCGCTTTCTTCAAATTAACTGAAATTATTCCAGTTGACCTCGCCGTTGAGCGTATGAAAAAAGCAGCCACAAAATCGTACAGCCGCTACGGCGACGAGATTGTAAAAATGAACCATGCGGCGATTGACGAGGGCGTGAACAGCGTGCGCGAGTTCAAAGTGCCTGCAGATTGGGCAAAAATTGAAGTTCCTGCACCAGTTGTGCCAGATGTTCCTGATTTTATCAAGAACGTTGCAATGCCAATTAACGCCGTTAAAGGCGACTTCTTGCCAGTTAGTGCTTTCGTTGGCAGAGAAGACGGCACATTCCCACAAGGCACAGCCGCCTACGAAAAACGCATGGTTGCTATTGAAGTGCCTCGCTGGTTGCCAGAAAATTGTATCCAATGTAACCAATGTTCGTACGTTTGCCCACACGCCACTATTCGTCCGTTCTTGCTAGACGAAAACGAGGCGAAGAACGCTCCTGCTGGCTACAAAATGATTGACGGCAAAGGCAAAGGCGTTGACGCTTACAAATATACTATCGGAATTTCCATGATGGACTGCTACGGTTGCGCCGAGTGCGTTCGTGTTTGTCCTGCCAAGGAAAAAGCCCTTGTTATGGAGCCTGTGGAGAGCCAACTTCCAGAGCAACCAAACTGGACTTATTCGATGACGTTGAAAACCAAGCCAAACCCAATGAACGTGTCCACCGTAAAAGGTAGCCAGTTCGAAGTACCTTTGTTGGAATTCTCGGGCGCTTGTGCTGGTTGCGGCGAAACTCCTTACGCCAAGCTGGTAACGCAACTTTACGGCGACAGAATGTACATCGGCAATGCGACAGGCTGTTCCTCTATTTGGGGCGGAAGTGCACCATCGATGCCATTCACAACCAACCAACAAGGACAAGGCCCAACATGGGCAAACTCGCTATTTGAAGATACCGCTGAATTTGTGCTAGGATTCCAATATGCCGCAAAACAACGCCGTGAAAAATTACACGATGTTGTTAGCGAAATTATCGCATCTGACAAAGCACCTGCCGAGTTGAAAGACGCTGGAAAAGCGTGGCTTGATGCGTTTAATGACGGCTCGAAATCTCGTGCAGTATCGGAAAAATTAGCAGCAGTAAACAAAACCGTTTTGGCGACTTGCAACTGTGAACTTAAGCCATTATTGCAACACGTAGCAGACGAAAATGATATGTTGGTCAAAAAGTCTGTGTGGGCATTTGGCGGCGACGGTTGGGCTTATGACATCGGTTTCGGCGGCCTTGACCATGCGATTGCATCTGGTGAAGATGTGAATATGCTAGTATTTGACACGGAAGTTTACTCGAACACAGGCGGACAATCCAGTAAAGCTACACCAACGGCAAGCACCGCAAAATTTGCGTTTGCTGGCAAGCAAGTTAGCAAAAAGGATTTAGCCTTGATTTGTATGAGTTACGGCTATGTGTACGTTGCATCGGTGGCAATGGGCGCGAACCAAGCCCAAACGCTGAAAGCAATCCAAGAGGCAGAGGCGTATCCAGGCCCATCGGTAGTGCTTTGCTATGCACCATGTATCCAACACGGCAACAAGGGCGGATTGCAAGCACAAAATCAATCCAAGCGTGCTGTTGAGGCAGGTTACTGGCATTTGTACAGATACAACCCAGCATTAGCAGACGAGGGCAAGAATCCGTTTATTTTGGAGAGCAAAGACCCATCGGCTAGTTTCCAAGATTTCTTGAAGAATGAGTCTAGGTATACGGCGTTGCAACGTGCGTTCCCAGAGGAGGCTGCTAAGTTGTTTGCGGCTGCCGAAAAGGATTCTGAGAGAAGATTGGCTAGTTACAAGAGAATGGCGGCTGAAATTAACTAGTAGTGGTTGATTGGCTGTTTTGATTTTAGGACTGCACCTGGCTTTGGCTGGGTGCGGTTTTTTTGGGGGGTTGGTTTGTGTGAAAAATTTGACAATGGTTTTGGTTTGTGGTATGTTTTTGGTATGAAAATTTGAGAGGGGGGTTGAAAATGGCGATTATAACGTATGATAGGACAATACCAGTAAATCAAGAGGAAGCCGAACGTTGGGCAGAGATAGCTGACCGCCCAGCCGTGCCGTTGCCTGACGATGGC
>WRKK01000279.1 GCA_009782245.1 Defluviitaleaceae bacterium
CCCTACGGGAGATGTCGTTGTAGGGGCGACCGTCCTCGGTCGCCCGTTTGCCCGTTCCGATTTAGCCTAAGTGTACGTAGGCGGGTCGGTCGCCCCTACAGCAATCCGTTCGCCCGTTTGTGCGTTCCGACATTTCTACAACAACAAAATTTGCGGACGTGAATAAGCCCCGTATGACGTTCTGCATTTTGCACCCCAAAATTTCCAAAAAACATTTCCGCCAACATTTGACAAACCCAAACTTCTATACTATAATATATATAAAGCTGATAAACAGCCGCAAGCAACCAATCGCTACCACAGCAACCCTGTTTCCTCAATTTTGCATCTGTAGCTCAGAGGATAGAGCAACCGCCTCCTAAGCGGTAGGTCGCGCGTTCGACTCGCGCCAGATGCGTATAAAACACCAACCCGCCTATGGGCGGACAAGTTAAAAGGAGATTTTATTATGAAAATGACTTTACGCTGGTTTGGGCCAGGTTTTGACACCGTAAGTTTGAAATATATCCGCCAAATACCTGGCGTTGTTGGCGTTGTTTCCACTTTATTCGAAAAACGCCCTGGCGAACTTTGGACACAAGCCGAAGTTAAAGCCCTAAAATCGGAAATAAATCAGGCAGGGCTTGAACTCTCTGGCATTGAAAGCGTTAACATTCACGATTCCATTAAAACTGGCACAGCCGAACGGGACGAACATATCGAAACCTACATAAAATGCCTAACCGCTCTCGGCGAAGAGGGCGTTGATATGGTTTGCTATAACTTTATGCCCGTTTTTGACTGGACCCGCTCCGATTTGGCAAAGGAACGCACGGACGGCTCTTTTGTGCTGGCTTACGACCAAGCCGAAATTGACAAAATTATCCCAGAAGAAATTTTCGCCGCAATGGATAAAAAATCCGACGGGCATATGTTGCCAGGTTGGGAACCCGACAGAATGGCGAAAATTAGCGAACTTTTCGCCCTATACAAAGATGTGAACGAAGAAAAATTATTTGACAACCTAATCTACTTTCTAAAAGCAATCGGCAACGTTTGCGAAAAATACAACATAAAAATGGCTATCCACCCCGACGACCCCGCTTGGCCAGTTTTTGGCTTGCCCAGAATTGTTACCAACCAAAAAAACCTGCTACGCCTAATAAATGCGGTTGACAAAACTTACAACGGCGTAACGCTCTGCACTGGCTCGCTTGGCTCAAACCCAGCCAACAATATCCCAGAAACCATAAAAAGCCTAAAGGGCAGAATCCACTTTGCACACGTTCGCAACCTAAAATATCACAGCGAGGGCTCTTTTGAAGAGGCGGCGCACCTCTCGGCGGACGGCTCAATGGACATCGCCGCCATTATGAAAGCATTTTACGACACCAACTTCACAGGCCCAATGCGACCCGATCACGGCAGAATGATTTGGGGCGAGCAAGCAATGCCAGGCTATGGGCTGTATGACCGTGCTTTGGGTGCATCGTATCTTTTGGGCATTTGGGAGACGTTGACAAAATATGTGAAATAATTTTGGGTTTTGGGGTTTCGGGCAAATTGGGAAATTTGGGCAAAAGCGAAAAATGCAAAAAACGGGCGGATAATATCCGCCCCTACGATAAACCACCGCAAAATTAACCATTACATTACCAAATTAACACGGAAAACCCATTAAAAAATTTAGCGGGTCAAGGGGCGCGCTCCTTGCGGGGTGTGGGGCAGAGCCCCACGGTTTTAATGTTTCCCCTAAACAATCAGCATAGCATCGCCGAAACTGTAAAATCTGTATTCCTCTAAAATTGCGGCGTTGTAGGCTGCCATTATGTTGTCGAGACCGCAGAATGCTGCAACTAGCATGATGAGCGTTGACTGCGGCAAGTGGAAGTTCGTTAAAAGCCCGTCAATTAGCTTGAACTCGAAGCCGGGGTATATGTAGATGCTGGTTTTGCCCGTCCCGTGGACAACTTGCCCCTCTTCGTTTACGCAACTTTCCAACGTGCGGCAAGATGTCGTGCCGACTGCGATAATGCGTCCACCTGCTTTTTTTGTCTCGTTTATTTTGGCGGCTTGCTCTTCTTCTATTTGGTAGTATTCGCTGTGCATATGATGCTGAATAATATTGTCAACCTTTACAGGGCGGAAAGTTCCCAAGCCGACGTGCAAAGTTATGTGGGCAATTTTAACGCCTTTGCTTTCCAGTTCTGCCAAAATTTCGTTAGTAAAATGCAAGCCAGCCGTTGGCGCGGCAACCGAACCGTCTTTTTTGGCATAAACTGTGTTATACCGCTCTTTTTTTTCTGTCTCTGAAATTGTGGAATTAATGTAATGCGGCAACGGCACATCGCCGTGCTTGTCTAGTAAATATTCCCAATTTTCGGTGTATTCCATTGTTGCGTACCGCAAGCCGTCTTCGGTAATTTCGTCTATTTTGGCTATTATATCGCCGTCGCCAATGGTTATTGCCGTGCCAACACGGCATTTTTTGCCAGGCTTACATAAAATTTCCCAGCGGTTAGTTGTTAGCTGCCTGTGCAATAAAATTTCAATTTTTCCGCCCGTTTCCAAGTAACCAATAAGCCTTGCGGGAATAACTTTTGTATCGTTAATAACCAAGCAATCGTTTGCGTTTAGTAGCGTTGTTATATCCTTGAATGTGTGATGTTCGTATGTACCCAGCTTGCGGTTGACCAACATTAACCGTGAAGAATCACGGTTTTCTGGCGGATTGTTTGCAATTAATTTGTCTGGTAAATCGTACCAAAAATTTTGTAAGTTCATAATATTCGGCTAAAATCTTAGCCGCCTCCTTTGCGGTGTTGCAATTATTATACGTAAATTATACAAAATATTTCCCGTTTTGGCAACCGCAAAATTAAACGCAAAATTAAACGTAAAAATTAAACATAAAAAAACTTGCAATATTCTAAAAAAGTGATATAATGTAATTGTAGTGCTAGAAAAACAGTCAAGAGGTGATTTGATGCTAGAGGTTTTTGCCAAAACAGATGTAGGCAGAATGCGCTCTATTAACCAGGATTCAATTTTTGTTTCTACACAGTCGGTTGGTGCTTTATCTAATTTGTTTATAGTTGCAGATGGAATGGGTGGTCATAACGCTGGGGAAGTGGCGAGCGGCGAGGCTATTAAATATTTTTGTGGGCATATTATGTCGGGGGACGATACTATAACGTTACCCTGCGATGAAGTTTTAGATATGCTTACTTCTGCTGCCTATACCGCTAATATTGGCGTTCGTACACAGGCGCAAAATAATCCGCAGCTTGCTGGCATGGGTACAACGCTAACTGCCTGTACTATCTGTAATTCCAGGTGCAATATTGTGCATATTGGCGATAGCCGTGCGTATCAAATTACTGAAGATAATATATATCAGCTTACAACAGATCATTCCTACGTCAACGAGATGTTAAGAGCAGGGCAGATAACGCCCGCCCAAGCCATAAATCACCCAAAACGCAACGTGCTTACCAAAGTGCTAGGCGTTAGCCCTGATATGATGGTTGACGGCTATGTTTTTGAAATTATCCCACGTAGCACCATATTATTGTGCTCGGACGGGCTTTACAACATGGTTTCTGAAGAGGAAATTAAATTTTTGATAAATACGCAACAAGACCCCGCCATCGCCTTAATTAACGCCGCTAACCGCAACGGCGGCGCAGATAACATCGCAGTTATTGTTATAAAATGCGATTAAATTTACTGGTTAAAAAAATACAGCACCATAAAATTCTAAAATTTGTCGGCTATATTCGTGTAGCCAAACCTAAAAACATTATTTCGATGGGCGTGATGTAGTTTTTGTGGTACGCCCAAAGTTTTTCCATGTTTTTCTATCTTTTTTGTGGTTTTGCCACATTGTAGGGAGTGTGCAGTTTGAGATTAGAACAAGGCAGTATAGTAAGTGATCGCTATCAAGTAGAAGAGCATTTGGGAACTGGTGGCATGGCTGTTGTATACCGTGCCTTAGATATAAAACTTGATAGGCAAGTTACATTAAAAATTATGCGTGAAGACCTGGAAGAAGGGTACGTAGAACGCTTTTATAAAGAAGCCCAATCTGTAGCGGGGCTTTCGCACGCCAATATAGTCAAAGTTTACGATTACGGCGAAGACGACCTTATGCGCTACATTGTTATGGAATATATCGACGGTACCTCATTAAAAGACCTTATTGTGCGAAAAGCTCCTTTTGACGACGATACTACTCTTAGTGTTGCGGTGCAAATTGCCGAAGGATTGCTCCATGCCCACAAAAACGACGTTGTCCACCGTGATATTAAACCGCAAAATATTTTGGTTACACACGACGGCATTGTTAAAATTGCCGATTTTGGTATTGCACGTGTTGCAAAAGTTACCACTCTTACCAGTAACACTAATTCTATGGGAAGTGTTCATTATTTTTCGCCCGAACAAGCGAGGGGCGGTTTTGTTGACCATAGAAGTGATATATATTCATTAGGCATTACTATGTTTGAAATGGCAACCGCAAAATTGCCCTATGACGGCGATTCGGTGGTTTCTATTGCACTAAAACACATAAACGACCCATTCCCCGACCCGCAGGAGCAAAACGCCAATATTTCCGATAAACTAGCCCACATTATCCGCAAAGCCACCGAAAAATCCTCCGTAAAACGCTACACCGCAATAGAAGATATGTATCGTGATATAAAAAGTGCAATAAATAATGTGGATTTTATACCAAAATTTGACTTTATCGATTCGCCAACAGTAGAAATCAGCCCAGAAGAACTAGAAAGTATCCGCCAAAAAAGCGAGCCGCAACGCCCGTTTTTTGACGATGCACCCGCATACGGCGGCGATAAACAAACTGAACGCAAAGTTATGTTTACCGCTTTTGGCGTAGCGGCAATTTTAGTTGCTATTGTTACTGTTGTCGCACTTGCTATATATAATGTGCTAAATCCGCCGCTGTTTGATGTTCCCGATATTGTGGGCATGACGCTGGAGCAAGCCAGCCTACTAACCGACCCGCTAGAACTAACCATTCTTATCGCCGCTTGGGAATTTAGCGAAGATTACGAACACGGTATTATAGTGGAGCAAAATTTGATACCACCAACCCGAATCCCCACTACTACGCCTATTCACGTTGTGCTTAGCCTTGGTACTGCTTATTTTGATATGCCAAATGTAATTTTTACCGAACAAGACCCCGCCGTTGAATACCTGGAGGCTCGCGGCTTAGGAGTAATATTGCAAAATCGCCCAGATGAACAAGTACCCGCTGGCATTGTTTTGGAAACTATTCCCGCCGCTGGCGAAACGGTTGCTCATTATCAGCTGATAATAATGTATGTAAGCATTGGCGCGGAAAACAACGGCGTGGAATATCCCGAAACGCCCGAATCTTTTTCAATGATAAGCGTGATAGGTATGTACGAAGAGCACGCAATAGAATTTCTTGAAGAACAAGGGCTAATTGTGGGCGAAATAACCCGCCAAGCAAACGTAATGTTCGCCGAGGGGACAATTTCGGCACAATCTATTGCACCTGGCACACCAGTAGAACCAGGCACAACAATAGATATAGTCGTCAGCACAGGTGCAGGTATACCAGACCCAACACCGCCGCCACCGCCAACGCCAGCACCAGAGCCAACCCCCGAACCCGAGCCGACCCCCGCACCAGAACCAACCCCCGAACCAACGCCGACCCCGCCACCCGCTCCACTAGAACCAGCCAACAGTATCTTAGTAGTAAACTTATGGGAAGTGGCAGAAGGTACAGAAAGCGTACATTTGCTAATATTGCAATCCGAGGGCGGCGGCGACCCAACTACCATTACCAACTACACCGTGCCAGTAGCCGAGTTTCCGCTAACGTTAAGCGTTTTTGGTACAGATTTTTCGCAGTTTCTTATATTTTCGGTAAACGAAGATGGCTCTGAACAGTTGCGTTTTTCCGAACATATCGATTTTTCTGTGCTAGTGCAACCATGACGGGCAATATAACAGGCACAATAATAAAAGGCGTTGCTGGACAATACACAATAGCCACAGCAAGCGGCACGTATATCTGCAACGCCCGCGGCTTATTCAGAAAAAACAAAATAAAGCCCATTATTGGCGATAAAGTCGCCATTATTACCGCCGAAAATAATAATAGTGAAAAAAATAATGAAAACAGCACTGGCACAATAGCCGAAATTTTGCCCCGCACAAACGCACTAAACCGCCCAAAAGTAGCCAATGTTGACTGCATAATAATAACTTTAGCCGCCGCCAAGCCGCCGCTACACTTTACCATGCTAGATCGCTACCTTATGCAAGCGGAATACGAACAAATAAACGCCGCAATCTGCATAAATAAAATCGACCTTAACAGCGAAATTCCCCAACTTGTACAAGAAATTTACGCAACGGCGGGTTATCCAATTTTTGCGGTATCGGCGGAAAACCAGCTAAACTTAGCAGCGGTTGCCCAGTTTGTTACGGCTAAAATCACGGTATTAGCGGGGCCGTCGGGTGTGGGCAAAACTAGCCTAATAAACACGCTTACCAACAAAACGCTGCAAACAGGCACTTTAAGCGAAAAAATAGACCGTGGCAAACACACAACCCGCCACACCGAGTTTTTTCCGCTACCGCAAGGTGGCTACATAATAGATACGCCAGGGTTTTCCTCGCTAGACCCGCCCAACTTGCCAAAACTAGAACGTGCAACTTTGTTCCGAGAGTTTAACGGCTTGCTAGGACAATGCCGCTTTTCCGACTGTTTGCACGTATCGGAGCAAGATTGTGCAATAAAAAATCAGGTTGGCAAAACCATTAACCCCCGCCGCTACGAAAGTTATTTAGAACTGGTTAAAAATCCGTGAAGAAAACCCGAAAAAACCCGAAAAAAACCCAGAAAACCCAAAAAACCCAAAACAGAAAGGATTTTCCAATGTATAAACTTGCACCCTCAATTTTGGCGGCAGATTTTGGCCATTTAGGCGTTGCGGTCAACACCGTAGAAAAGGCAAAAGCCCATTATATCCACTTTGACGTTATGGACGGCGTTTTTGTGCCGAACATTTCTTTTGGTGTGCCTGTGCTTGCCTCTATCCGCCGATATACCAAGTTGCCCTTTGACGTACATCTTATGATAACCAACCCCGAAAAGTACATAGAGCCGTTTATTAAGGCTGGCGCAGATATTTTAAGTATCCACCTAGAAACGCCGCAACTAGCCGAAGACAGCGAATATCTAACCAGATGTTTCCAAAAAATACGCAATTTGGGCAAAAAACCCAGCATCGTAATGAACCCGCACACCCCGCTAGAATCCGTCCTACCTTACGTAGAACTAGTTGACATGGTGCTGTTAATGTCGGTAGAGCCTGGTTTTGGCGGACAATCGTTGCTACCGTTTACCCTCGACAAAGCCGACCGCCTAGCAAACTATCTAGTCAAAAACAACCTAGAGGTTGACATTCAAATGGACGGCGGCATCGACATGAAAAATTTGCGAACTGTCCTAAGTGCTGGCGTAAACGTAGTTGTAGCAGGAACTTCCGTCTTCGGCGCAACCGACATAGCCTTTGGCGTTCAACGCTTCCTAGAAACTTTCGCCAGCTTTGAAATCCGCAACAAAAAACGCCGCTCGTTGCGGTAATAAAGAAATGCAAAACATCTAAGCTAAATCGGAATGGGGAACGGGCGGAATTGTTGGGGACAAACGGGCGACCGACCCGCCTGCCGACGGGCAGGGGACGGTCGCCCCTACAAAAACGCCACCCGCCGCCCGTAGGGGCGACCGTCTCGGTCGCCCGTTGTGAAATCCCCAACGCCAACGGCAACACCACCCCGTTGATGGGGGGGGGCAAACGGGCGTAATGCTTAGGGACAAACGGGCGACCGTCTCGGTCGCCCGTTGTGAAATCCCCAACGCCACTCGCCCCACGGTTTTAATGTTGTCAACAGCGGTAGTAAAAAACTTACAAGGAGCGTGTTCTTATGAAAGACGCAAAAATAGCAATTATTGGGGCTGGTAGCACTTATACGCCCGAACTTATTGAGGGGATTGTTAATCGCAGGGAGAGTTTGCCTGTGCGGGAACTTGCCCTGATGGATATTGATTCACGTAAGCTGAATATAGTTGGCTCTTTGGCGGAGCGAATGGTTAGCCATGCGAAGTTGTCGGCAAAAGTGGTTTTAACGGAGGATTACGATAAAGCCCTGGAAAACGCCGATTTTGTGTTTGTGCAAATTAGGGTTGGCAAGTTGCCCGCTCGGCTGTTGGACGAAAAAATCCCGCTAAAATATAATTTGCTAGGGCAGGAAACCACGGGCATCGGCGGCTTTTTTAAGGCGTTGCGAACCGTTCCCGTTTTGTTGGATATTTGCCGCCGCATGAAACAACTTTGCCCCAATGCTTGGCTACTCAACTTTACGAACCCGTCGGGAATTTGCGCCCAAGCGTTGCTAGATCACACCGATACAAAGGCACTCGGCTTGTGCAATGTTCCCATACATATGGCGGTTTCGCCGTTGCACGCCTTGAATATCCCCGACGGCGAAACGGATTATATCGGGCTTAATCATCTTAGCTTTGTTACAAGCGTTCGCCACAACGGCAAAGATTATTTCCGTGAAGCCCTAAACGGCGCGGACGACATTTTGGCAAAATTAGACGGGCAAATGGGCTACAGCAAGGAAATCATTAAGGCGATTGAGGGGATTCCTAGCTATTATCTGAATTATTTTTTGCACCCGCAAAAATCGGTGCAAAAGCTGCTGGCGGACAAAAAAACCCGTGCCGAAGAGTGCATGGAAATTGAAGAGGAACTGCTGGCAATGTACTCCGATGCGAACCTGTACGTTAAACCCGAAAAATTATCGCAGCGGGGCGGCGCAATGTACTCGGAAGTTGCAATGTCGCTGGCGGAATCCATTTTTGCCGATAATAATGCGGTTCACGTGGTAAACACGTACAACAACGGTGCTATCTCGTTTATGGCAGACGATGACGTTGTGGAAACAAAAGCTGTTGTAAACGCAAGCGGCGCAAAAACCATAAAAGCTGAAGTTGTCGGCGGCGAGTATATCCAAAATATAATGCGAACGGTAAAAACTTTTGAACGGCTAACGGTAAAAGCGGCAGTAAACGGCTCACGGGCAGATGCGATTAGTGCGTTGCTAATAAACCCACTAGTCGCCGACTATGATGCCGCCACAAAATGCTTTGACGAATTGTTGGAGGCGCATAGGGCGTATTTGCCGCAGTTTTGAAGAAACGCCCCCCGTTGCTTGGGGGGCAAACGGGCGTAATGGTTGGAGATAAACGGGCGTAATGGTTGGAGACAAACGGGCGACCGTCCCCTGCCCGTCGGCAGGCGGGTCGGTCGCCCGTCCATCTAATCCCCAATGGTTCAATAAAAGTGTACGCAGGTAGGGGCGACCGTCTCG
>WRKK01000280.1 GCA_009782245.1 Defluviitaleaceae bacterium
CCCCCGGAGTAACTAGCCGCAAAGCCAGTCATAGAGCGGTCTACAACCGATTTTGTGTCCCTCTCGAGAGCCACTTTTAGGCTCCATTGCAAAGCACCAAAAGGCTGCCAGCGGTTGGCAGAATCCTCAAAAAAGCCCATAGCTGTGCCTAATACGTGGCATTGAGTTTTCTTTGCAAAATAATCGTCTAATTGGGCGATAAATTGTTTTTTTGCAACAGAATGTGCTGTTTTGGCGACTTTTTTGGCTTTCGCATCAAAATAAAATTGCGGTATATGCGAGCGGATAAGTATAATGTGGTCTTTATCGTAGTTTTCCAGTATTGTATCAATAAATTTGTTGTACTGGGATTTTAGCTGCTTGGTAAAGCCAACCACCTCTGGGCGGATATAGTTTGCCCTTATTTCGGCGTTATTGTTAAAATAATCGTCCATAAAGTCGGTTTTTTCCCAGCCCATTAGCGAATAAAGCTGGGTATGTATTTCCGTTAAGCCGATAAGTGCGGGCGTATTATCCATAATAAAATAGTCGCAATGGGCTTTTTGGCAAATTTCGTCAAAATTTTTGCGTATATCGGCTTTAACACGGGTGTTGGTGCGTTTGGCGGTGGCGTATTGTTGCAAATATGGGTCTGCTATGCCGCTAATGCTGAACGGCGAAACGCCCCATATTTTGAACGGTTCTTCGGCGTAATCTTCGTAAATTTTGTAGTTGTCGTACATTCGCATATTCATAATTCCAGCAAAAGATCTGCCGAAAGCCTGAATAGCAACGCCGTCAGATACGGTTGCGGTCGGTGTTTTGGTGCTGTTGTTAAATAGCTTGTTGATTAGTTGTTTCATGGGTAATCTCCTTTGTTTGTCTATGATTTTTGTATTTATCAAGGCTTTATTGCGGAGGGCGGTATTCCTTTGTGTTGCTTGTATAGTCTGCTAAAGTAAAACATATCCTTAAAGCCGCATTTTATGGCGACTTCCGAGACGTTACTTTTGCCCATACGCAGCATATCTTCCGCTTGGTTAAGCCGTATCATGTTAAGGTAATTTTTGAATGTCATGCGGGTTTCCTTTTTGAACAGTGCACCAAAATAAGTGGGATTAAGCTGCACCATTTCGGCGACCTGTTGTATTGTTACATCTTCGCTGTAATTTTCTGTAATGTGGCGGATTGCGGTTTTTATGCGGTGGTCAAAGTTAAAAGAGTCAACTTCGTAAATCAGCATTTCCAAAAAACGTTGTAAAATCAGCATAAAATGGGCTTTTGTTTTCATTATGTAACCTGGCGGACGGCGTAGCCAATCTTCGTTTAGCCGCTTATAATGCGAAATAATATCTGATTGTATGCCAATATTGGATATTAGCGGCAAGCCCAATCGGACTTTTTCGGCATTTTCGGTATTATCGTTATCCATGCGGAAGTTAATAGCAAAACATTCAAACAAACCTGCCGAATGGCTAGTTGCCTCTCTAGCAGAGTTTTCGGGGATACATAGCAGGTTGCCCTTTGTTACCGATACTTTTTTACCGTTAATAATATAATCTGCACTGCCGCCCAAAATATAGGTTATATCAATAAAATTAGTGGTTGACGGCTCTATTTTCCAATCGGGTGTGTTATTTCGGTAAAAAAAGTATTCTATATTAGGCACGCCGTTATTAAATTCTTCAAGCCAATCCATAAAATTCGCCCCTTTTTGAATTTGTTTGTTGGTTATTATTAGCATACTACACTTTTTGCTATTTGTCAAGGTTTTTACAAGGTTACAATATTGTTAAAAATTTGCCCAAAAGGCGTAAAAAATTTTCAAAATTTTTATTAAATTTTTTTTGAAATTTTTTTGAAAAACACTTGCATTGTAATTTTCAATGTGATATAATGTTTGTATGGTTAATTTTACGCGGAGTGGAGCAGTTCGGTAGCTCGTCGGGCTCATAACCCGAAGGTCGTAGGTTCAAATCCTGCCTCCGCAATGTTGTAGGTGTAAAATCCCCCGCAAATAAAGGGGGATTTTTTATTTGTGAAAATTTTTGAAAATTTGTGAAAGCCAAAAAAATTTTTTTCAAAAACACTTGACAAATTAGAAATACTTTTATACAATAGTTGTAATAGTTTTTTAACAACTATTTAATAAATCAAAAATATTATTGGAGGCATTATTTTATGATTATCAATCAAATGGGCAACAGCGGCAATATCAAAGGCAACAACAGGCAAGTAAAAGGCTTTATAAAGGGATTTTTGGCAATTTTTGCAGTAGTTTTAATTAACATTTTGTTAGCAACAACGGCGTATGCGCAGGCAGGTCAGCTAACGGGCAACAACGTTAGGGTACGCACAGCACCCTCGCTGGATTCGGATATACTGTTCCACGTAAGCGTTGGCGAAACGGTAAAAATATTGGAAGAAGCTGGCGATTTTTACATGGTAAACGTGGCGGGCAGCTACAACGTTTTTGTAGCCAGAGAATTTATAGCCGTCATTCAAGCACAATACGAAAATGATACCGACACATACTATTATGAAGAAACCAACGATTACAATATTGCAGAATACGCAGTATACATTTTGGAAGAACCTTACCAAGTTGTTTATGTTGACAATAATTCCGCCGTTTACGGCAACAACGCAGTCGCCGAAATTTTGGCATTTGCCAAAACGCTAATTGGCACACCGTACCGTGGCGGCGGCTCGGACACTCGTGGCTTTGATTGCTCGGGGTTTGTAACTTATGTTATGCGTAATTTCGGCGTATATTTGCAGCGGTCATCGGCATCTATGGCAAGCAGTAACGGGCATTATGTTGAACGTAGCAATTTAGTAAAAGGCGATTTAGTATTTTTTGCAACAGGCAGCGGCCCGAGGATTTCCCATGTAGGAATATACGTGGGCAATAATCAGTTTATCCACTCGGAATCGGGCAGAGGAGTTCGCATTACGGGGCTAAGCGAAAATTATTGGAATAGGCGTTATGTTAGGGCTAATAGGGTTTTGTAGAGTGTGGTGAAAATTAACCTTTGGTGGTTGTTTTTATTGCGGTATATTGACGCAAATAATTTGTAGGGGACGGGCGACTGTCCCCTACAAATCGTTTAATTTAATGATGGCGGTTTTGAGGTCGCTTTTTTTGTTGTCTTCAAATTTAGTCAAATTATTCAAGCAAAAAAATTTCCAAACTAAAAACCAATCCCCCTGCAATCAGCCATACAGCTGAAATACAAGGGGGTTTAGGGAAAGCGCGAAACGAGATTCGAACTCGCGGCCCTCGCCTTGGCAAGGCGATGCTCTACCACTGAGCCATTCGCGCATAATTTTGCTTTTGTTAAACTTGTTAATCTGCTAAGATAAGATTAATAAGATAGCCACTAGCAAAGCGGGTAGCGGGAATCGAACCCGCGTAACCAGCTTGGAAGGCTGGTGTTCTACCATTGAACTACACCCGCACAGCTGTTTGCCGTTTGACCACTTATACATATAGTATATTACAGGGTTTCGAGTTTGTCAAGGGGTTTGGAAAAATTTTTTTGAAAATTTTCAAAAAAATTTTTCCAAACCATCTTCAACACGTTTTTCAGCCATTTAAGGCATTTAAGCCATTTTAACCATTCCAACTATATACGCAAAATCCGCAACGTATTAAGCACGGCCAACAACGATACCCCTACATCAGCAAAAATGGCTTCCCAAATGCTTGCAACGCCCATTGTCCCTAGTACAATGAATATTAGCTGAACGCCCAACGCACCCACAATATTTTGCCAAACAATTTTGCGGGTAAACCTTGCAACCGTTATCGCTTCGCCTAATTTTTGGGGTTCGTCGGTCATAAGTACAACGTCGGCGGCCTCTATTGCGGCATCGCTGCCCAGCCCGCCCATTGCAATGCCAACGTCCGCCATTGCAAGCACGGGCGCATCGTTTATGCCGTCCCCCACAAATGCGAGCGATTTTTTGGGTTGCTTTTCCTTTGCGTATGTTTCCAGTTTTTCAACTTTTTCTTGCGGCAACAAACTAAAATGCACCTCGTCAATGCCCAGCTGGTTTGCGACATTTTCGGCTACTTTTTGCGTATCGCCCGTTAGCATTACAATGCGGCGAACGCCCATGTTTTTTAGCTGAGTTATTGCGGCTTTGCTGTCGGGCTTTATCTCGTCAGAAATAACGATAGAGCCCATGTAAATGTTATCTCGTGCGACGTAAACTTTTGTGCCAAAATCGGTATTTTCGACGAACGTTATATTTTCGCGCCGCATAAGTTTTTCGTTGCCCGCCAAAATTGCCTGCCTGTTTTGCCCGTTTTTGTGCAAAACACTAACGCCGTAGCCTGAAATCTCGTTGTAATCGCTTAATTCTCCTGTCGAGTGGGTAGACCCAGATTTATCCACGATTTGTGCATATTCTTTGCAAATGGAAACGGCTATCGGGTGGCTAGAAAAACTTTCGGCAAAACTAGCCGTTTGCAACAGTTCGGCGGCAGTAAAGCCCTCGGCGGGCTGTATGCTTGTAACCTTGAAAACTCCCTTTGTTAGCGTGCCCGTTTTGTCAAAAACCACCGTGTCCAAACTGGACAACGCCTCTAAAAAGTTGCCGCCTTTTACCAAAATTCCCTTTTTGGACGATGCCCCAATACCGCCAAAAAATCCCAGCGGAATAGACAAAACCAACGCACACGGGCAAGATATAATCAGCAAAATAATAGCCCGATAAATCCACTCTTGCCAAATGCCGCCAAAAAACAGCGGCGGCACAACCGCCAAAAGCACCGCCAAAATTACCACGGTTGGCGTGTACCATTTTGCAAATTTTGTTATAAAAGTTTCCAGTTTTGCCTTTTTGCTGGCGGCGTTTTCCACCAAATCCAATATTTTACTGGCGGTGGATTCGCCGAACGTTTGCGTTACTTTTACCGTTAAAACGCCATTTTGGTTTATGCAGC
Organism: Defluviitaleaceae bacterium; assembly: GCA_009782245.1. Taxonomy (GTDB): domain Bacteria; phylum Bacillota; class Clostridia; order Lachnospirales; family WQUN01; genus WRKG01. The sequence continues at coordinate 4,934 of WRKK01000280.1, forward strand.
CCGATAAAACCGCATCGTTTTTTGCCACCTTGCGCGGCACAGATTCGCCCGTTAATGCCGATGTATCCAGCATTGCCTCTCCCGCTAAAATCACGCCGTCCAGCGGAATTTTTTCGCCTGGCTTGATTATAATCGTTTCGCCCACCGCCACGCTTTCTGGGGATACTCGTTTGGTTTGCCCGTTTTGCTCAAGTTCTCCAGATTCTCCAGATTGCAGTAAGTTGGCGTAATCTGACCGTATATCCATTAAATCGGATATGCCTTTTTTAGAGGCTCGCACCGCTTTATTCTGGAAAAATTCGCCTATTTGGTACAGCAACATTACTGTGGCAGCACCCGCAAATTCGCCTATTACGAACGCGCCTATTGTAGCGATTCCCATTAAAAAATTCTCGTCAAACAAGTTGCCTTTTAGGATATTTTTTAACGCCGCCCACAAAACATTTGCACCCAAAAGCAAGTAACTTACCGTAAACAAGCCTATTGATGCGTAATTGTTTATGTTGTAAAACACAATACCCGCAACAAAAATAACCGTGCTTGCCGCCAGCCAAACTAACGTCTTTTTTTGGGATTTTTGCTCTGTGGCTTGAAACGCCTGTTTTTTCTCTGTTACTAATATATCTGATTCGTACTCGTGGACGATTTTTTCCACAACATCGTGAATATTTGCGGCGGCATCGGCTGTTTCTGAATGTTTTGAATTTTCTAAATATTCTAAATACAGCGTGCTAGTGGATAAATTTAGGCTAACGGCACTAATATTTTCCGCTTTATTCAGCGATTTTTCGATGTTAGCCGCACAATGCGGACAGTTTAGCCCTTGTAATATAAACGCTTTTTTCATGGTTTTTCCTCCTTATAATAGTTGAGCAATTATTTGACTATTGGGGTAAAAAAATAGCCGTTGGGCTATTCCAAAATATGCTCCAGCCCTTTTTCAAAAATATCTTTTATGTGGCAATCCACCAAAGAGTAGTACACAATTTTGCCCTGTTTGTTAAATTTAACAACATTAGCCAGCCGCAAAGATTTCAGCTGGTGCGATACAGCCGATTTTGTCATGTTAAGCAGGGCGGCAATATCGCAAACGCACATATCTTCGCAAGATAGTGCCCACAAAATTTTTAGCCTTGTATTATCGGCAAACAGCTTAAAAAAGTTTGAAAGGTTGTAAAAATCGTCCTCTGGCAGCATTTTTGCATTAACGCTGGCGACAACCTCTTTGTGTATGACATTGCAGTAACTATCCAATATTTTACCTTTTTGCATAATGACCTCCTTGGTGTTTTTGATGTTTGAACATTTGTTCAACTGTTTTTATTGTAGCAGAATTTTTTTGTGTTGTAAAGTTTTTTTGGGGATTTTTGAAAAAATTTTTTTTGCGGAATGGTTGGGGGCAAACGGGCGACCGACCCGCCTATCGGGCGGTCAGGGGACGGTCGCCCGTTTTCCTCGTTCCTATTTAGCCCAAATTTCCGCAAATTACCTCAAAAAACCCAACCACTCCGCAATACTATAATATTTTGGCGCATTTACAGCAGATTTCACAATTTTTACGCTATTATCAGCGGCGGTGTATGTGCCGTTAATTTCGGATAAAGCTAGACTTGGCAGAAAAATTTTGCTTATGTTGTCAAAATAATTTTCGCAATAGTCAATATCGGCTATTATTGCGATAAATTGCAAGTTTGCCGAGTTTACTAAATTTGCCAAGCTGTTAATTTCGCCGCCGAAAGTTATTAATGCTTGCGGATTTTCGTTTGTGTGCGGTTTTACGCCAAAAAATTCTAATCCGTTGCTGTTGCCGTATTTTTTTATGGCTGTTTGAGATTTTTTGGGTTTTACGGGTGCTATATCTGCGGCGGTTAGCGGGATATTGGCATCTAGGGAGAATATTGCGGCATTTGGTAGCGTAACTTTTGCCCATTGCAAAATGGCTTGTATATCCTCGTTGGTGGTTGCGGCACTAATCGATATTCCAATTTTGTCAAAACTTTTGGCGGCTTTTAGGGCTTTTTGGGCGGTTTCGGCGGGGTGCTGCGGCGGCGGGGTGCGCAAAATTGCTTGCCGCTTGGCAAAACCGAACCTGCCCATTTCGCATAATAGCCCCGTTTGCGGCAATGTTCTAAGATGTACGTTGCCTTTTGCGGTGTTTATTGTGCCGCAAGCCATGCTGCACATTGTGCAAGTGGATTTTACTTGCGTTTCGGTTACGGTCATTGGCGTGTTTTCCGATAATGCACCCGTTGGGCATAAAGCCACGCATTGTCCGCAATTTATGCAATCGGTGTCCGCAATGGGCGTATTGTGCGCCGTTGTTACAGTCGCAGGGTAGCCGCGGTTTGTGGTGCTAAGCACCGATTTTTCCACGATTTCCTCGCAAACTCTGGCACACAGCCCGCACAATATACATTTGCTGAAATCTCGGGTAAAATGCGGGTGGCTAATATCGGGCTGGTGCTTGATTTTTTTTGGCTGTATAAAGTTTTGCGGATTAGCGTTGTATTTGTGCGTGTAGCCCAGCAATTTACACTCAAAATAATCAGCACAGCCGCAAGCCAGACAACGAGCCGCCTCTAGCTGGGCTTGCTGTTCGGTAAAAGCTACCGCAACTTCGTCAAAGGAAGTTATGCGGCGGTTTGCGGGAATCAACGCCGCATTTTGGCGTATCTCGCTTTTATAATGGCTAAAATCTTCGGCTGTTTTTGTGGTTTTTACTAGATTTGGCTCTTGTTCGGCGGATAAATGTTGCCAATCTTTGCCCATTAAAAAATCGTGGATAGCCGCCACGGCATTTTTGGCGTGTGCAATGGCTTCGATGGCAATGCCGCCCCTGTTAATTGCATCGCCGATAGCAAAAACGCCGTGTAATCCCGTTTTGAAATCGGTTGTTTCCGCCGCCACCGCTCCCCAAGAGTTAAGCGGAATAGCCTGCAAGCCCGTCATATTCAGCGTTTGCCCTATTGCTTTTATTACAACATCGGCAGGAATAATCTCCTCCTGCCCAGCCAAAACCACGGGCGAGCGGCGGCCGCTTGCATCGGGTTCGCCCAACGTCATTTTTTGCACGTTAAGACCAGCAGAATCCACCGACAGCGGCCCTTCCAAAAAGCGGAAAATAACGCCCTCTTCTAGTGCCTCTTCGTATTCGTCGGCGGCGGGCATTTCGTCTTTTGTGCGGCGATAAACCATTGTTACTCTGGCGGCGTTTAGCCTGATTGCCGTCCGTGCAACGTCCATCGCCGTAAAGCCGCCGCCCACAACTACAACTTGTTTGTCGGCTATTGGCACTTTTGCGGTATCACGCAAAAACTCAATGCCGCCTATTGAAAATTCCTCTTCGCCAGCACATCGCATTGGCATAGATTCCCACGCACCTATTGCGACAACCACCGCTTGTGCCTGTTGTTGCAAGGTTTCCAGCGATATATCCGTGCCAATGTTCGTGTTATTTTGAAAAATAACGCCCATTTTCTGAAATATTTCCAGTTCGGCATCTAATATTTTTTTGGGCAGCCGATATTCTGGAATACCGTACCGCAACATACCGCCCATTTTGGGCATTGTATCGTATATTGTTACGTTATGCCCGTTAAGCCGCAAAAAATAAGCGGCTGTAAGCCCCGCAGGCCCGCCACCGATTATGGCAACGTTTTTTGCGGTTTTTTGGGAAATATTATCGTTGACATTTTTTATAGTAGGAATAACGGGGTCTTGCAGAAAAACATCGCCAGCAAATGCTTTTAGACGGGCAATATTTATGGGTTCGTCTTTTAGTTTGCGGCGGCATTCCGTTTCGCAAGGGTGCGGACAAATTCGCCCAATCGATGCGGGTAGCGGCAAGCGTTCTTTTATAAGTGCCGCCGCCTCTTGGTGCAAGCCGTTTGCAACTAAACTTACGTAACCTTGGCAATCCGTTTGGGCAGGACAAGCCAACATACAGGGTGCGCGGCAATCGCCAGTATGTTCTGATAGCAAAAATTCTAGCAAAGTTTTTCTAGCTTGGGTTATTCGTGTTGATTCTGTTGTAACGGTCATTCCGTCTTCCGCTTGCGTGGCACAGGCTCGGGCTAGGTTGCGTTTACCTGCAATTTCCACTAGGCACAGTCCGCAGTTGCCTTGCGGCTTTACCAGCGGATTGTGGCACAACGTAGGAATGCTGATATTATTGCCGCGTGCAATATCTAATATGGTTGAATTTGGCTTAATTTGTAGGTTTTTTCCGTTTATTGTAATCATATTTTTCCCCCTTGGATTTAGTGGCTATTTTTTGTGGTGCTATTTGCTTGCGGAACAGGCAATTTGCCCACATTGTTTATATTCCTTTATATTCCTATAATGTACCACAAATTTTGCGTTTTGTCATTTTTTTCTTGACACTTTTGCAAAACCCTAATATAATATTGTGGGGAGAAATTGTTAATCACAACTACAAACCCAAAGAACCCCCAAATTTAGCGTTTTTATAACTTATTTTATGAAAGGATTTGAAACTTATGAATTTTGAATCTGCTTTTGGAATCGGGCTGATAGGTGCTACCCTCGCCCTGCTATTCGCTTTCCTGCAATCCCGCAAGGTGCTTGCCTTTTCGGAAGGCACTGATGCCATGAAAAAAATCGCCTCCTCTATCAGAGCGGG
>WRKK01000281.1 GCA_009782245.1 Defluviitaleaceae bacterium
GCTTTCCCTGCTGAACTGCCATTATTACTGCCCTTAGTGCCTTTGGTTTGGAGTCGCTAATTCCCTCTCAAAGATTTTATTTCAACTTAGGCTATACGTACTATTTTTTCTGCTTTCGCACCATTACACTTACCGTTTCCAGTTTTGCTTTGGTTGTACGTCTTTAGGCTTTACCAGCATTTAACCTCGAGCTACCACACATCTCTGTATAGTAGAGGCTTTCTGTTAGATTTTTTATATTTAGCTATATATTAGTTAAATATTTTGTAACAGTTTGTTACCTTTTCCTATTGGATTTTGCTGGTCGGCGGCGGTTAGGTCAAACGATATTTTGCGGCCGTCCACGGCGGTAACGGTTGCGGTTGCGGTTATTGTGGCGTTTAGCGGGCTTGCGGCGGTGTGTTCAACGGCAATTTGCGTACCCACCGAAGTTTGCGTTGGCTCTAAGTAGTCCGCAAGTGCGTTACAGGCGGCTTGTTCCATTAGTGCAATCATCATTGGTGTGCTAAAAACTTCCAAGCTGCCGCTACCCACAGATTTTGCGGTATTTGCTGTGGTTACGGTGGTGGCGGCTGTTGCTGTTTTTCCTTGCATAAAATCAACCCCTTTCATAATGTTTTTAGTCTAGCATAATTTTTGGGGCTTGTCAATATTTTGACAAAAAAACAAAACTATGTTACAATACCAACATAACCTAAAATGAAAGGACTACAAAATGTCAAAATTACCCAAAAAAGACCTTCTGGGCATAAAAAATTTATCTGCCACCGAAATTTTAACGTTGCTGGAAATGGCAAAAGCCGAAAAGCCAAAAATAAAAAACCCGCAACTGCGCGATGACTCCCTTAAAAACGTTAGTTTGGCAACTTTATTTTACGAAAACAGCACCAGAACAAAATTATCGTTCCTGCTGGCTGGCGATTATTTGGGAGCAATTACCAACGATCTTAATATATCAACAAGCAGCGTGGCAAAGGGCGAAACCCTTATAGATACTGGGCTTACGCTTGATAGCATGGGAATCAACATTATAGTAATTCGCCACAGCATGGCGGGTAGTGCACAATTATTGGCGGAAAACGTTTCGGCGGCGGTAGTCAACGGCGGCGACGGCTCCAACGAACACCCAACCCAAGCATTGCTGGATTTGTTCACTATGTGGGAGCATAAAAATTCCTTTGCCAACTTAAAAGTGGCTATTTTGGGCGATATTGCCAATAGCCGAGTGGCACGTAGCAATATTTTCGGGTTGACAAAGCTGGGCGCAAATGTAACTTTAGCTGGCCCGCCAACGCTTGTTTCCCAAAATATGGCTAGTTTGGGCGTTACAGTTACCAACAATATTACCGAGGCAATCGCCGATGCAGATTTTATCATGGGTTTGCGTGTTCAGCTAGAGCGCCAAAAAGCCGCAACTTTCCCAAGTTTGGCGGAATACGCCCATTTTTGGGGGCTAACAAAAGAGCACCTGCAACACGCCAAGCCCGATGCAATAATAATGCACCCAGGCCCAGTAAATAGGGGCGTTGAACTTAGCACCGAGCTCATAGACGGCGACCGCTCGGTTATATATCCGCAAGTGGAAAACGGCGTTGCTATAAGAATGGCGGTTCTAAAGTATTTGGCACTTGCCAACATTGGCAATATCGGTGCTAAAAAGGATTATGTGATAAAATTCCTATAAAATGCTGAAAAGTTGAAAAAAAGAGGTTTTTAGATGATAACAATAAAAAATGGTCGCATTTTAGACCCCGCAAATAATATTGACGAAATTTTGGATTTAACCATAGAAAACGGCGTTATAACGCAGATTGGCAAAAATCTTCCAGAGGGATTAAGAACGGGCGAAAAATCGCAAGCGATAAATGCCGAAAATATGTGGGTTGTGCCTGGCCTGATTGATATGCACGTACATTTGCGCGATCCAGGCTACAAGCACAAGGAAACCATAAAAACAGGCACACAAGCTGCCGCAAAGGGCGGTTTTACAACAATATGTGCCATGGCGAACACCAACCCCGTAACAGACAACGAAATTGTGGTAGAATACATAACGTCAAAAGCCCGAAAAGAGGGCGTTGTGCACGTTTTGCCCATTGGTAGCGTAACAAAAGGCATGGCGGGGCAAGAATTATCCGCAATAGGCGAAATGGCGGCGGCTGGCATTTGTGCAATCAGCGAGGACGGCAAATTTGTTGAAAATCCCGCCTTGCTAAAAACGGCGATGACGTACGCAAAAATGTTTAACTTGCCCATTTTATCGCATTGCGAAGAGCCGCGCATTACAGGTAGCGGGCAAATTGCCGCTGGCAACCACGCCGAAAACCTCGGATTAAAGGGGATAATCCCCGAATCGGAGGAAATGGCGGTTGCACGGGATATTATTTTGGCAAAAGCCGCAAAATCCCGTTTGCACATATGCCACGTTAGCACCCAGGAAAGCCTGTACCACATACGCAACGCCAAGGCAAAGGGAATAGCCGTTACTGCCGAAGTTACGCCGCACCATTTTACTTTATGCGTTGAGGATATTCCGCCGTACGATGCTAATTTTAAGATGAGCCCGCCGTTACGCACCGCCGCCGATATTGCCGCCCTTAAAGCCGCACTACAAGACGGCACGATTGACGTTATTGCAACCGACCACGCCCCGCACCACGCCGACGACAAAAACTGCGAATTTGAACTAGCACAAAACGGCATAATCGGGCTAGAAACCGCAATCTCGCTGTCTATAACCGAACTAATAGAGCCAAAAATTTTAACGCCGCTAGAATGGGTTGCAAAATTAACGGTTAATCCCGCCAAAATTCTCGGTTTAGCGGATAAAGGCAGCCTAACAATCGGCACAAACGCCGATGTTACCATAATCGACCCCAATGTTGAGTACACAATCGACAAAAATAATTTTGCATCGTTAAGCAAAAACACGCCGTTTGTCGGCAGAAAAACCAAAGGAAAAGCCCTGTACACAATCGTTGCGGGCAAAATAATATTAAATGCAGGTGAATTGATATGTTAATTGATAAGCTAGTATCCCGAATAATTGACCTTGACAGCCCTATCGTTGTTGGGCTAGACCCGCGGCTGGACAAAATGCCCCAAAAATTGCGGGACGAAATATTTTTTGTGCGTGGCAAAACGCCCGAGGCGGCGGCGCGTATATTTTACCGCTTTAACAAAGCCATAATAGACCACATTTACGACATTGTTCCAGCCGTAAAACCGCAAATTGCCATGTACGAGCAACTTGGCGTGGCTGGCATCGATTGCTACATTAAAACCGTATCTTATGCAAAATCAAAGGGGTTGCTGGTTATCGGCGATATAAAGCGGGGCGACATTGCAACCACCGCCGAAGCCTACTCTCACGGGCATATTGGCAAAATAGAAATAGAAGATACCGTCCACAAGGCTTTTGACGAGGACTTTATCACTGTCAACCCGTATATGGGTTCGGATTCGGTTAGCCCGTATTTAAGCGATTGCCAAAAATACGGCAAGGGGATTTTTGTTTTGGTAAAAACGTCCAACAAGGGTAGCAAAGATATACAAGACCTAATAACGGTCGACGGGTTGCCTATTTATCGGCACGTTGGCAATTTGGTCAGCGAATGGGGCAACGATTTAATCGGCGAGCATGGCTTTAGTTCGGTATGTGCGGTGGTCGGCGCAACGCACCCCGAAGAGGGTACAATTTTACGGGAAAATATGCCGCACACATTCTTTTTAGTACCAGGCTACGGCGCACAAGGCGGCACAGCCAAAGACCTACAAGGTATGTACAACCCAGACAAACTCGGCATCATAGTAAACAGTTCCCGCGGCATAACCGAGGCATTTCATTCAGAAGAATACAAAACCTACGGCGAACACAACTTCGCCCAAGCCGCCCGAGATGCAGTTTTAGCCATGAAAAGGGATTTGCTTGGCTGACGACAAAAGCAAAATCAAAACCGTGGGCTCTGCCCACACCCGCAAGGGGCGCTGCCCCTTGACCCCGCAAGGAGCGCGCCCCTTGACCCGCTAAAATTTTTAATGGGTTTTTCGTGGCAAATTTATGATATATTGGTTAAATTTGCGATAGGTTTCCCGCCCGTTTGCCCGCCTGCCGAACGGGCAGGTCTCCAACCATTACGCCCGTTCGCCCGTTCGCCCGTTCGCCCGTTTGTCTCGTTCCCTGCTATCGGCAGACAGGCTAAATGATAAGCACACAAAAAAATGACTACTTACATTCCCCGTAGCAGTCATTTTTTCTTATTAAAAATTCCAAGCAGGTACCACCCGGATTTGAACCGGGGATAAAGGTGTTGCAGACCTCTGCCTTACCACTTGGCTATGGCACCGAAAAATTTCCCGAAAAATTTCCTAAAAATTCCCCCAAAAAAATCCAACAAAAATAGTGTAGCACAAAAAAATATTAAAGTCAAATTATTTTGCAAAAAATTTTTTTGGCGGATAATGTTGCGGGTTGCTTGATTTTGGCATATTTAATTTTTATGTAGCAATGCAAAAATTTTTGTGGTATAATAGTTGTATGCTTAAAATTTATCAGAACTTAGATTAGACCTAGCTTAGACCTAGACTAGATTTAGAGAGCTAGATTTAGAGAGGAAATTTATATCAAAATGAAACTTGAATATTTGCCCATGAACGCCGCCGCCCTTATGGATAGGGTTTTTGACCTGTATAAAGCTACGTTTAAGATACAAATTGCGTTTTCGGTAATACTTGGTATTATTTCGTTTGTGCTGCTTTTTGGCGTTATTACTATTTTTGCGGTAACGCTGGCCTCTGCCATGATTGGCATGGGCGATGTTGACGATAACACCATATTTGTTATTGTTATTGTTTTTGGTGCGGTAATTTTGCCGCTAATTGTGGCTTGGACGTATTTTTCGTCGTCGGGGCATATTTTGATTGCCAAACAGGCTTTTTATAAGGAGATTCCCCAGTTGCCGTTTGCCGCCACTTTTCAGGCACTGGGCAGAGTAATTACTGTTGCTTTGGCACATCTTATTTTGTCGTTGCCGTGGCTGATTATTTTGGGCTTGCTGATATATTCCTTTACAACGGGCTTTGATGTGCTGTTTTTTATTACCGAAGAACCGTTATTGTTTTTCCTGTTTACGCTGATTTATGCCGTTGTTTACGTGATTTATTCCAATATATTTGCCCTTTCTGTGCCTGTTGCAATTTTTGACAAGCGGCTATTTTTTGCAAGCGTAAAAGAATCCTGGCGGCTGATAAAGGGCGATTTTTGGCGTATTTTGGGCATAAGATTATTGTGGCTGGTTTTGGTGCAACTGCTGTCTTTTAGCGCCCAAGGATTATTTTCTACTATAATATTGCTGGTTACAGCGTTTGCCGAAAGTGCTGTGGATATTAGCGGCATTTGGGTTATGGTTGTGGCGGGTCAGCTGCCTTTTTGGATTTCTACCATAATTACCCTGCTGGTTGCTCCAATGGAGGGCATTATGACGGCGACAATATATTTCAACCAAAAAATAAAAAAAGATGCACTGGATATATCTATCGGGTTAGAATTATTATCGCGGAGGGCTTAAAATGGCAGAAGTTGATTTTTATGATGCAATGCAATCGGTGCTACAGCGGCCGCGCTACGACATTTTAACAGGCAGAATGATTGATGTGCAAGAGGTTGTAATGGACGCAGTTGTGCGGTTTGTAATGCACATTTTGGATAACATAACAATAAACTTGCCAGAAAGCGGCAGCTACAATTTGGACGCTATTTTAACGGTATTTATTATTGTCGTTGCCTTGATAACTTTGGGAATCGCCGTTGCCATCGCCTACTCTTTGCTAAAGCACCAAAATAAAAAAATAGCCGATAATGCCGATATTTCCGAATTATTTGACAATATATCAAAAGATAAATTCTCGCTGGCGGATTTATTGCGGCTTTCCAACGAATACGCCAACCAGAAAAATTTTCGGCAAGCCGCTCGCCACTATTACATAGCCGTTTTGGTTTCGCTAAACAACCAAAAAACCATCGCCGTGGATAAATCCAAAACCAACTTCCAGTTAAAACGGGAACTAACAGCGGCAGCACCCAATTTATCCGAGCCATTTGGCACAATAGTAGAAGTGTTTCAAAAATCGTGGTTTGGCAGAAAACCGTTAAATGACGAGCAATACAGCCATTTTACGGTAAATGTGGAGGAAATATTACGTGAAAAATAATAAGTTGACAATTTTTCTAATATTGATAATCCCGATATTTTTTATAGTGGCAACGCTAACCATCGCTCGTATGACATCGGACACACACGCCAATTTTAGCTCATTTTCGGCACGTGAAACTGGGGCAAGTTTGCTGTTTGATACGCTAAATTATATGCAATATCCCGTTGCGGTGCTGTACAGCCCTGTAACGCCAGCCATTAACACGGATTACGCAATTCTCATTATACAACCGTCCAACCCGCGCCCCAACCAGGATTCCGTTGAGGATATTCTTAACTGGGTTCGCATTGGCGGCAGGTTGATTTTTCTGGAAAGCAACCGCAACAACCTAATAGAGCAAGCAATGGGCAGCCATTCGTTTGCCAGTTTGGGCACATTACGGCTGTATTCATTGGGAATGGGCGAAATAATCACAGGCGATGCCAACGCCATACTAAATGGGCATCTTATGGCAAACGCTATTTACGGCGAACGGCTAACCACGATATTATCCATATGGAACGCCGAGCGGGTATATTTTGCCGAATACTACCACGGCTACCGTGCCGACGACAACCTATTTAGACAACTACCACTATGGCTGCGGCTTGTCGCCGTGCAACTACTAGCGGCGGCGGCGGCTTGCGTGTGGCATTTCGGCAAACGTTTCGGCAGTCCAATCCCGCTATACGAAGAAATAGAACGGGAAGAAAACGAGCAAGTGCTAGTGTTAGCAAGGTTGTACCGACACGCCGATAAAAAATTTAGCAAAAAACGTGATGGGAAAAATCCGAAACGGGAATAAAAAAATGACTATCCAAGTTGGGGTTGACGGTAACGGGCGACCGATCCGCCTGTCTATCCGCCAACAGGCGGGTCGAACAGGCAGGGGACGGTCGCCCCTACGCTAACGTTATCGTCAAATTATGAGTTAACTGGGTAGACACACTAAAAAATTAGCGGGTCAAGGGGCGCGCTCCTTGCGGGGTGTGGGGCAGAGCCCCACGGTTTTAGGTTTTAGATTTTAGAACAGGAGAAAAAAATGGATACGAAGACACTTACTAATGCTTTGAAGACGGAGATGAACTCGGTTATTAGGAATCAGGAGGCGCTTACCGATTTGGCGATTACGGCGTTGTTGGCTAAGGGTCATGTTTTGGTGGAGGGTGTGCCTGGCCTTGCAAAAACGCTGTGGGCGAGGTCGCTGGCACAGCTTATGACAATGGATTTCAAACGGGTGCAGTTTACTTCCGATCAGTTGCCCTCGGATATTTTGGGTACAAAAATATTTAACCAGCAAACCAGCCAGTTTGAACTACGCAAAGGGCCGCTTTTTACACAGCTTTTTCTGGCGGACGAAATTAACCGAACACCGCCGAAAACCCAGTCGGCACTACTGGAAGTTATGGAAGAACGGGCAATAACAATAGACGGCACAAGGCACGTTTTAGACGAACCCTTTTTTGTTATGGCAACGCAAAATCCAGTAGAATACGAGGGAACATACCCCCTGCCAGAAGCGTTGCTGGATAGGTTTATGATGAAACTGGTAATTACTTACCCTGGCGTTGCGGCTGAAAAACAAGTTTTGCAAATGCACCACGAGGGTTTTGATAACGTACATTTAACCAAACGCCCCGTTTGCGAGGCGGCGGACATCGCAACCTGCCGCACCGAAATAGCCGAAGTCGCCGTTGAAGACAGCGTTATGAACTATATTATCAGCATTGTGGAAACCACTCGGCGGGTTAGCTCGGTTATGCACGGAGCAAGCCCGCGCGGCTCGGTTGCGTTGCTGTTGGCGGCAAAGGCTTTCGCCGCAATGAACGGCAGAGATTTTGTTATTCCCGACGATATAAAATTTTTAGCTGCGCCAATTTTGCAACATCGCATAATCCTTAAACCCGAGGCGGAAATAGACGGTATAAAATCCGAAACGGTGGTAGAAAATATTTTATCGCAAATAAAGGTGCCAAGATGAGTGTTACAAAACGGTTTGCATTGTTGATTTTAGGCGGAATACCAGTAGTTATCTCGTTGGGAATATTCTCCCCCTTTTTGGCGACCCTAATGTTTGTGATATATAACGCCGTTGTTGTGTCGTTGTTTTTGCTGGATTTTTTTATGTCGCCCAAAACGCCGCTGTTAGCGGTAAAACGGGTAGACCCCGAACGGTTTGCGGTGGATAAATTTATTAAGTTATCGCATAAAGCGGTTAATCCCGTGGTGTTTACCGTGCATAATTTATCGCCGTATCGCCTAAAAATCGAAGGGCTTGACACCGTTGCAGACCGCCATTTTGAAGTTTCTAACGAAAACTTGCAGCACACAATTTCGCCCAATAACATCGCCCAATTTAGCTACGATGTAACGCCGTCCAAACGTGGCTCGTTTACGTTTACCAATATTCATTTGCGAGTTTTCGGGCTTTTGGGATTAGCAATAAAATATCACGTTTACAACCAGCCGATGGAGTTCAAGGTTTATCCCAATTTGCAAGATTTAAGCCGCTTTCGGTTAATGATACGCAAAAATCGTCTGCTGCCAAGGGGCGAAAAAACCGTGCGACTATACGGGCCAGGCACAGAATTTGAAAGTTTACGCGCCTACGTGGACGGCGACGATTACCGCAAAATCAACTGGCAAGTAACCGCCCGTGAAATGCGGCTAATTGTAAACGATTATCAAGTGGAAAAAAATCAGCCCGTTTTTATGCTACTGGACAGCGGCCGCCCAATGAGTTACAGCGTTAAAGGCTACAAAAAGCTAGATTATGCGATAAATGCCTCGCTGGTATTATCGGATATTGTCAACCAAAAAGGCGACCAAAGTGGCTTGCTGGTGTTCAACAAAACGATAGGCACGGTAATCCCGCCAGGCAAGGGCAATGTGCATCGCAACAACCTAATGGACGCACTATACCACATAGAAGACACCAAAGATACCTCCAACTATCAGGCGGCATTTAGGACACTATGCAGTCGCCAAAAACGGCGGAGCATCGTATTCATTTTTACCGATTTTGAAACATTAGAAGAGGCACAAGAACTAACGGCACACATTGCCCAGCTAAAACGCTGGCATTTTCCGATAGTAATTTTTATGAAAAACGAAGAACTCCTAAAATTAGCAGAAAACCCCGACAGCCACATAAAAGAAGTAGCAAGCAACTTTTTGGCAGAACGCAAGCAATTATTCCGCACTCTCAACGCAATGTCCGTACCCAACGTAGAAACCCCCGCCGATAAATTTTCAGTAACGGCGGTCAACCAATATTTGCGGTTGCGGGGGTAATCAAAGCAAAATCAAAACCGTGGGGCGCCCGCCTGCCGGCGGGCGCCCCACACCCCGCAAGGAGCGCGCCCCTCCCGCCTGCCGGCGGGCAGG
>WRKK01000282.1 GCA_009782245.1 Defluviitaleaceae bacterium
CGGAAAATCTGCAAATAACAGAGGTTGACAGCGGCGTAACGTATGTAACAGGCGGGGCTTTTCCTGTGCAAATTTTAGAGAGCAAAAAATTATCCGCCGAAACTAACCTGTATTTGCAACACCTGCGGAAAAATTGGGATAAAAACGATTTTAACAAAATTGTCCAATGGTTCGAGCAGACTGGGCAGTTCGACCCTAAAAACATCTATTTGAGTAGGCTGTTCGAGGCCAACGAGAAAATAACGAAAGGAGATGCGGAGTCAATGACTTATTTGGAAAAAACGGTTACAAATGCGATAGAAGAAAGAGCCAACACGGACGAAGTATTTAGAAAGCAGATGTTGAATAAACTGGGCGGCGAAGATCAAAAAGAAACGACCTTAAAGCTACTAAAAAAGGGGCTTAGCATACAAGATATTGCAGAAGTCTTTAACAAGCCCATCGAATGGGTAGAAAATCTGGCAAAAGCCCACCAACCAAGCAACACCTAGCAACCTGCCGCAATAAAATTGTCCAATGGTTCGAGCAAACTGGACAGTTCGACCCTAAAAACATCTATTTGAGTAGGCTGTTCGAGGCCAACGAGAGAATAACGAAAGGAGATGCGGAATCAATGACTTATTTGGAAAGAACGGTTACAAATGCGATAGAAGAAAGAGCCAACACGGACGAAGTGTTTAGAAAGCAGATGTTAAGTAAACTTGGCGTAAAAGACCCCGAAATCCAAGCAAAAGAAAGCACCATAAAAATGCTAAAAAGGGGCTTTAGCATTACAGATATTGCCGATATTCTCGACGCACCTATCGAATGGGTAGAAACCCTAGCAAAAGCCCACCAACCAAGCAACACCTAGCACAAAACCACAAAAAAACAAAAAGAAAAACTTTCCACAAAAAAACTATTCTTTTTGCTTTTTTTGTGATATAATATAAAAAACGGGCAAAACAAAGGAGTTGCACTACCAATGAAACTAAAACTATATTTTACCCTGGCAAACGTTGTAGTATTCGGCATTGCGTTGCTAATAACCGTGCCGCCCAGAGTGCAGGAATTGCAAAATTACGCAACTTTGATATACCTGCAAGAAAGGCAATTAGCCATAATGGAAGAAAATTTGCGTCTTTTTGAGGAAAATGTGCTACTTTTGCAAGACTACTTGGCAGAAGAAACCTACCTGATAAACCCAACTGGCTTTTTGGGCTTGGTGCTTACTGATATTAGAGCCATATTGCAAGCGAACAACCTTATCGAACAGCAGTTTTCCGCCAACGAACAAGCTCTGCACGATATTGACGGCCGCTATATCGCCGAACTCCGCATTACTCTTACTGCCGACGGCGACATGGACAACATTAACAGTTTTATCCAAAATTTAACCCAATATAGCCGCTACATTCGCATAGAACGTATCCAGCTTGATAACGAAGTTTCGCCGACAAGACTGCTATTAACTTTTTCTACCTACGAAGAAGCGTAACAAAGAAACTCAATAAAGAAGTGTAAAAAAATCGTAAAAAAGCGTAAAAAGCCCGAATGCCAAAAAGTTAAATTTACGCCTTTACCCAAAAATGAACATTATCCGCCATATACGTTTTAATTTTGCTAAAAGGAGGGACTTATGCTAAAAAAAATTTTCAAACCAAACTTTTACTTTGGCTCAATTTTCCAAATTCCCTACGACGACTTGCGCCAAAAGGGCGTTAAGGGCTTGATTTTTGATATCGATAACACGCTCGCTCGCCACGAGGACATCTTTCCGCCAGAAAAAATTTTGTCGCTAATTTGTAACCTGCAAAATACTGGCTTTAAGATTGGAATCCTCTCCAATAACTCCAAAAAACGGCTAGAAGAGTTTAACAGAGCATTGCAGCTGCCAGGCTTTTCTGGTGCACTAAAGCCGTTTACTGTCAACCTAAAAAAACTTATGATACAAATGAACCTAAAACCCACCGAAACGGCAATTATCGGCGACCAAATGTTCGCAGATGTCTGGTGCGGCAACCGTGCAAATATAACAACCGTCCTAGTTAAGCCGATTACCGAACAAGAAATTTTTATCGTCCGCCTAAAACGTGGGCTAGAACGTCGCATGATTAAAAAATATTTAGGGTACAACTTATGATTTCGCAAAATTCCCAAATAAACGGAAAAACCGCCGCTTTCGGCGTTATCGGAAACCCCATATCGCACACGCTTTCGCCGCAAATTCACGCGCATTTTGCCCAACTTTACAACATAAATATGGCGTATCTTCCGTTTTGTGTACAAGAAGAACAGCTGCAATCCGCTATAAACGGGGCTTTCGCCCTAGGAATACGTGGCTTGAATATTACTGTTCCCCATAAAATAGCTGTAATTCCGCACTTGCTGGCGGTTGACAAAATGGCAACCCGTGTTGGGGCTGTCAACACTTTGGTAAGTTCGGAAAATGACGAAAATAACGAAAAAGTCAAAAAAACAAAAAATTTTGAACAGTTTGAACAGAAAGTAGAAAAAGTAGAATTAGAAAAAAATTCAAAATTAGCAGAAAAATCGCAAAAAAAAGAGAAAACCGCACCAAACGAGCGAAACATCTTGAACACGCCAAAAAATGGCTATATTGGCTACAATACCGACTATATAGGAATTATCCGAACCATCGAAAATACGCAACAATCCGCCCAAAACGCCGCAACCTTTGAAAATAGCCACGTTGCAATCATCGGTGCTGGCGGAAGTGCCTACGCCGCCGCAATCGCCGCCGCCGAAAAATCCGCCAAAAAGCTGACTGTTGTCAATCGTACAACCGAAAACGCAATCGCTCTTGCAAAGCACGTGAAAAAGTATTATAATATTAGCATAGATTTATTTACCCCGCAAGATTTCAACAATATCGCCCAAAATCCGCCAAATTACGACATTATTATACAAACGACAACTGTCGGGTTTGCAAACGGGGTAAACGGCTCTTTGGTAAGCAACTTGGCAATTTTTGGCAACACAAAACTCGCCTTTGACCTAATTTATTCGCCCTGGCAAACGCAATTTTTACAAGATGCCAAATTTGCGGGCGTGCCGAACGTTGTCAACGGCTTTCCTATGCTAGTACATCAGGCTTTTGCGGCGTTTCAGCTTTGGCATAATGTCAACCCGCAAGCCCATGACCTGGAGGAGCAAATTGAAAAATTATCAAAAAGGCTTTACGCTGATTGAATTAGTGGTTGTTTTAGGAATTTTAGCCACTTTAAGCGGTACTATCTTGTTTACGGCGAATGGCTTGCAACGCCGAAATATTGAAAATGCAGCAATCGCTCTGCAAGCCGATTTGCGACACGCTCAACGAATGGCTGTTATCGAAGGGCGGCGTTGGCACGTTTTGCTAAATACGGTTGACAACAGTTACTCGGTTGGTCCCGTAAACGACCGCAACAGCCACTATATTGTGCATTTGCCCAATGGTCTTGAATTATCCCATACTGGCGGAGCCGACCTAATTTTTCAGCCAAGAGGTAGCTTTGGACAGGGCAGAACAATAAATTTGCACGGAAGTAATTTTTTCGGCGGCGTTGCTGTTGTTGGCGCTACTGGACGGTCAAGACTACTGGAAATTGAAAGAACAAACTAAGGGGGTAAAAAAATGTCAGATATACATCTAATAAATCATATGGAAACCTGTGTAGAGGATATGATTGGCGTAATAATGGATTCTATGAATATTTGCAAATGTGAGCAGTGCAGAATGGACATAATGGCACACGCATTAAACAGGTTGCCGCCAAAATATGTCGCAACCAGACGAGGCACAATGTTCACGAAACTAGCGGCGATGCACGCACAATTTGACGTTGACATAATCACCGCAATATCGAACGCCGCAAATTTGGTGGGCAGGCAACCGCGCCACGAACACGATGAACACCACTAAACCTCGCAATTTAGCCGAACACAAGCCCAATATTATCCTAATTGGAATGATGGGCAGCGGCAAAACCTCGGTAGGTACGGCGATTGGCAACAAACACGGCATGATATTTGTCGATACCGATACCGTAATAGAAGAACGCTCGGGAATGTTGATTTCGCAGATTTTTGAAGAATACGGCGAGACGTATTTTCGCGAACTAGAGGCACAGGCGGCGAAAGTCGTTGCTGGTTGCAAAAACGCTGTAATCGCAACTGGCGGCGGAATAATACTAAACGCCAAAAACATGGCTTTGTTACGCAAAATCGGCTTTGTTGTTTATTTGCAATTAGAACCGCAACAGCTGTACAATCGGCTAAAAACCGATACTTCGCGCCCGTTGCTTGCTAACCTTAGCAACCGTGCCAAGCAAGCCAAAATAAACGAAATTTTTTCGCGCCGCGCCCCGCTATATCAGCGATACAGCGATTTTGCGATAAATAACTCGGTAATTCCCATAACAAAGGTAGCTAGGATGATTTTTAATGAGTACAAAAACCACGCAAACGGCGAAAATAGCCATAATTAACGGGCCTAACCTGAATTTTTTGGGCGTTCGTGAGCCGAGCGTTTACGGTGCGGCAACTTTAGAGGAAATTAACGCCGAAATATCCGCCGCCGCCGCACAACGAGATGTGCGAGTGCAGTTTTTTCAATCTAACCACGAGGGTGCAATAATTGACCATTTACAGGCGTGTTATCACAGCGGCGTACTAGGGATAATAATCAACCCTGGCGCGCTAACACACTACAGTTACGCACTACGAGATGCAATTTCTAGCGTAAATATCCCGTGCATAGAGGTGCATTTGTCCAATATACATAGCCGCGACGAGTTTCGGCATAAATCGGTTACGGCGGCGGTTTGCCTTGGTCAAATTTGCGGACTGGGCTATTTTGGCTACATTCTGGCACTTGATGCCCTAATAAAAAAGCAAAAAAAAAGCAATAAAAAAAACAATTTTGGAGGTACAAAATGATTTCAGCAGGAGAATTTAAGAACGGAGTAACAATAGACTTAGACGGCGATTTATTTGTGATAATCGATTTTCAGCACGTCAAGCCAGGCAAGGGTTCGGCGTTTGTCCGCACCAAGTTAAAGGGAATCGTCAACGGCGGCGTTGTCGAGCGGACGTTCCGACCAACCGAAAAAATGCCACGCGCGCACATCGAGCGCAAGGATATGCAATATTTATACAGCGACGGCGAACTTTTTCATTTTATGGACAACGAATCCTACGAGCAAACCGCAATCAACGCCAGCCAAGTGGGCGATACGCTCCGTTTTGTCAAGGAAAATGAAATGGTTAAAATTTTATCGCATAACGGCAACGTTTTCGGCATCGAGCCGCCAATGTTCGTTGAACTAGAAATAACCGACACCGAACCAGGTTTCAAGGGCGACACCGCAACAGGCGTAACCAAGCCAGCCACCCTAGAAACAGGTGCACAAGTGCAAGTCCCACTATTTATCTCCACAGGCGAAATAATCAAAATCGACACACGTACTGGGGAATATTTGGGGCGCGCACAGTAAACAAAACACCAAAACCGTGGGGTTGACTTTGTCCATCAGAACGGGCAAACGGGCGACATTTAAGGAAAAATGAGCGACATTTAAGGGAAAACGGGCGGCGTTTAAGGGAAAACGGGCGACCGAGGACGGTCGCCCGTTTCCCCCCAACAATTCCGCCCGTTTCCCCCCAACAATTCCGCCCGTTTCCCCCCAACCATTCCGCCCGTTTCCCCCCAACCCACATTGCAGGTGTGGGCAGACAGACAGCGCCCCACGGTTTTAATCTTTTAATGCTTAAGGAGAACAAAATGAAATTAAAGGTTGACAATTTGCAGAAAAAATTTGATAAAAAAGTTGTGTTGACAGGGGCAAGTTATACGTTTGAACAGGGGAAAATTTATGGGCTTTTGGGGCGGAACGGTGCTGGCAAAACGACAATGTTTAACTGTTTAACAAGCAATCTTCAGCTGGACGGCGGCGAGGTGCTGATTGAAAGCGGCGGCGAAACCCGCAAAGCCACGTTTGACGACATTGGTTTTGTGTTCACACAGCCGCATTTGCCCGAGTTTATGACGGGCAACGAGTTTTTGAAATTTTTCACGGAGATAAACAGAGAGAAAATTGCTGAACCTGTAGATTTTGCGGCGGCGTTCGCATCGGTGGAACTGGACGAAGAAGCCCGTTTTAAGCTGATAAAAGACTACTCGCACGGAATGCAGAATAAGTTGCAAATGTTGGCGTTTCTGGTTTTGCGGCCGCCTGTTATTTTGCTTGACGAGCCGCTGACCTCGTTTGACGTGGTTGCGGCGCTCCAAATAAAAAACCTTATAAAATCAATAAAAAGCGAGCATATAATAATTTTCTCAACGCATATTTTGGAACTGGCACAGGATTTGTGCGACGAAATTACCATTCTGCACGGCGGCAAACTCTCCAAACTGGACATCGACCGCCTACAAGATGCCGATTTTGGCGACCAAATTATGCGTATCCTATCGGAAGAAGTTACCGAGGAAACACCCGATAGTTCCCATGAACCCGCCAAAAGCGAGGTATCGCCATGAAAAATCCGCTTTTACGTTTGATATTTTTATCGCTACAAGTGCGATTTGTCAACATGACGAACCGCTTGATATACTTTTTCCAAAAATTGCCGCTGTTAAAACGGCTAATTTCCGCCGATATTTACAAATCGCAGGACTTAAAAACTGTGTTTTTAATATTGGGCGTGTTTTTTGTGGTCTCCAAAAAATTTATGTTTTTTTTGCTGTATTGGCTGATTTTACTGCCGATTGGCTTGGCGGTTAGCCATGTTCACACATTCGACGATATTTTTGATGCGTTTAACCCAGAAATTGAAGCGATTGGCACGTTCGGTGCGGCGGACGTTTTCGGCAATATGCTTGTTGCGTGGTTTATAATCAGCTTTTTGGGTGCGGCGATAAACTCCACGTTAATCGCCAGCGAGCATTGGCAAAATGACGAAGTTATGGTAAATTTGTTGCGGGTGAATCCCGTGCAATACGGCAAATCCCGTATTTTTGCGGATAGAGCGTCCGATTTAATTATTTGGTTGCCAACTTTGCTTGTTGCGTACTTTTTCGTGATAGATGCGGGATTTTTAACGGTTTTGTGGGCGGCTGTTGCAACACTTGTTGTATATACGGCGTTTCGGCTGTTTGCGGAGTTTACCAATTTGTGGCTTTTCCGAAAATTTAGGAAACATCTTGGAAGTAATGGCTGGATTGCGTTTGGTTATATGTCAACCTTTATTATTTTGGGGTTTATCGCACCGTTTTTCCTAGGAACGCCCGATTTTAACGCACTTTTTGGCATATTTTCGCCCATTTTTGTGATTTTGGCAATCGGCGTAATTTTCGTTTTAGTGAGATACATTAAAAATTATTTGTTGTTTTTTGACGTGTTCAACGAAACAATCCAGCGTAGCCGTGCCGCCATCGACAAATATTATCAAGCTGGCGGAAGTAGCGGCTCGCTTGGTGCAGATCAAAAATCGGCACAAGATTGGGCAAAAAAGCTAGATACAACAGTTTTTCACGAGGATAAGCACAGCCACAAAACGGGGCTTTCTTATTTGAACGCCATATTTTTTGAGCGGCACAGGCAATTTTTCCGCAAAAAAATGTTGCTGCGGATTGCGTTGTTGGTTGCTCCGCTAATTTTGGCGTTGCTGACGGAGGGCTTTCTTCGGATTTTCATAAGCGAAAGTCTGCAAAATTTTTTCGTGCAAGACTTGACCGCCGCCGAAGTTTACAACGAACTAGCCGACCTTTTCAGGGCAACGCCGTTTTTCTTTATAATTGTGTATGCTTTTTCCATGGGGCGGCTTGTAACGGGTGCGGTGTTCACAAACTGCGA
The DNA here is from genome assembly GCA_009782245.1 of Defluviitaleaceae bacterium. Classification (GTDB taxonomy): domain Bacteria; phylum Bacillota; class Clostridia; order Lachnospirales; family WQUN01; genus WRKG01. Next base: position 7,836 of record WRKK01000282.1, read on the forward strand.
TATTCATATGTTGCATTATCCGTACTATCGGCAAGCGCAGGTAATTTTGGCATCGTTTAGGGTGCGCATGAAAATGATTTTTGGGCTTAACTTGTTGCTAACAAGCCTTTTGGGCGTTTCTGTGGTTGGCATTTTGTGGCTGGCGCTCGGTGTTATGAACTGGCAATCGGCGGCGTTATTTTTCACAATAATCACGCTAATGGGCTTAACGCTGGGCTTTAGCGATTTATTTTTGTATTACATAATCCAGCCGTACGATTCCGACGGCAAAGGGAAAAGCCTTGCGTACAACGTGATAAACTGGGTGGTTTATATGTTGAGTTTTGTACTTATGCAGGTGCAAATTGAGTTGACATATTTTGCATTGGCGTGGCTGGCGATTTCGGTGGTTTATTTTGGGATTGGGACGGCGGCACTAGTTAGGGTTGCACCTTGGCGGTTTCGGTTGAGGTAGGATTGGGGCTGATAAAAATGATAAACATATTCAGCATAGCCGACATAAAAAATCAAGAGCAATTTTTATCGCAAAAAGCGGCGGCGGGTAAAATGGTTACAAAATTTGGAGTAATCACAAAGTTTAAGCCCTGCGAACCTTGCGAAAAGCAGTTTTTCGTGGATATTTTGCAAAATGCAATATTTAGCTTTTTTGACAGGCGAGAAAAGCCAGCCACAGTAGTTTACCGTGAACGCTGGCTTGCGGCTGGTTGGGATTGCGTTGCCAAAAATGGCAGATTTTACGTATTTTCCGCCGATAAAGATGTTCCATTGCCGAGTTTTTTTAGCATTGCCGACCAACTTGAAAAATTAAGTGATTGCTCATTGAAGCATGAAATTGTGCCGATGTTTTTCTCTATGTTGGCTATGATTATGACGTTTACATCGCTTTTTGGTACAGGAAACCGCATTTTTACTGACAATTTAACAAATTTGCTTTTCTTTGGCGGAATTATCTCCGCTATATTTGCATTTTGGCAACTTGGATTTTCGTTGATTTGGTGCGTAAAAGCCAAAATTTACATAAAGTACAATAAGCAAAAAATCCCCAAAGTTTCGGCAATATTAAGCAAAATAAGATACACACTGTTTGCAATATGGTTTTTGCTGATAATGCCAGTTGCTTTTGTGCAAGTGTTTTTAGCACCGCCCAGTATAATTGCTTTTGACGAAAACGTACATCAAGCCGTTAGATTAGCCGATTTTGGCGTGAACGAAACGCAAATTTCACAGTTGACAATTTTCCAAAGTAACATATTTGTTCCAACCGCATTTCGGCATCTCGAGGGAAATTTTAGCGGTTCAAATGTTACAACCGACATTTACCAGGCAAATTTTACCTTTGTTGCAGATTTTTTACACGAAAACGCTACTCAAAATTTGCTGTTATTTAGTCAAAATTCTGGCACAACAATATTACAGTTGGAGCAATCCGCCGCAAATTTGTGGGCAGCCGATGTTGGAATATTGGCATATTCGCATAATGATTTTTGGGTAATTTTGCGGAAGAATAACACAATAATATCGGTTAGTACGGTTATTGTCAATCATGAAAATGTTGAAACCTTTGAACTTGCGGATTTTCAAGCTGTTGTTGTGGGGGTTTTTCGGCGGTTGTTGGATTAAAATAATTGCAAAAAAATGGGCGGATATTATCCGCCCACAAAATCACGATTCTCAATTATCAACCATCAACCACCGAACAGCCGCCCATTCTACCAACAAATCAATTTCGCCATTTTTCGGCTTAATCAACTGCATGGGAAAAATTTCGGACAAAAACTCCCCTTGCGTAACTTTTTGCAAAGTCGCCGATTTATTTTCCCCTGCTATCAAAAAGAAAACATTTTCGGCATTGTTAATCACGGTTTTT
>WRKK01000283.1 GCA_009782245.1 Defluviitaleaceae bacterium
AAAGTATTATATCATTGCCGCAAGGCGTATTTTTGCCGTATACAGGGGTTAAAACCAACATTATTTACGCCACAAAAATAAATCAAAATATTAAACCCTCGCAAAAACGCAAGGATTTTTGGTATTTTGACGTTAAAAGCGATGGATATTCCCTTGACAATCACAGGCGAAAACTGGAAAGCGGCAGCGATTTGGATAAATATCAAGAATATCGTCAGCTTGACGATAACCAGCGGCAAAAAATGCTTGATGCTGGTTTTGAGATTGTGCCGTTGGATAAGGTTAGGGAGAATATATACATATTGGTGGGGCGTAGATATAGGGAACAAAAAATGCTTGACGTAGCAGGTTTTGATTTGGTATCGTTTGACTCCGTTGCATCTGTTGTGCGTGGCGTAACTTACAAAAAACACGACCAAGTTCTGTACGAAACAGATAAAATAATTTTGCCCGCCGACAACATAACACTTGACGGTCAACTAATTGTAACAAAGCCCATTTACCTAAATTCAGAGTTCGCTATTTCGGAAGAAAAAAAATTGCGTAAAAACGATATTTTCATTTGTACGTCAAGCGGGAGCAAGACGCACATTGGCAAAGTTGCGTTTGTAAATGAAAATACGCCTTATTATGCTGGCGGCTTTATGGGCATAGTGCGTTCAAAAAGCGATGTTTGCACGCCTAAATATCTTTACTACTATATGTTGTTATCCCCAGTTTTTCGAGAGGAGATAGAACGTCTCACGCAAGGTGCAAGCATAAATAATATTAGTAGCTTAGTAAATATAATGAAAATACCTTTGCCCTCGCTTGAAATGCAACAGCAAATCGTTGACGAATTGGACGGCTATCAGCGTAGTATTGATGATGCAAAATCTGTAGTTGAAGTTTTCACAAAAAAAATGCGGAACAAAATAAATGAGATAGGGGGTGAATAGTTTGGCAATAACAATAGATTATTATGATGTACCTTACCTCGAGGAAATGTTAAGCTATCTCCCCATAAACGCAACCGACAAAATAGACGTAAATACGTATATAAAAAATATTGCAAATTCAATACTTGTAAATTACGAGGGAGAACAATATCAATTTGCATACTTTGGTTTACATCTTCTTTACATGACGTACATCTATTTCTCCGTGAAAAAAATAAGCACAATAATTCCCTAAAGATATAATGATGCCGTTGCGTTCGCAAAACCTTATCACGGTCAAAAGATTGATTTTAACGACCTTGAATCTGTGTTTGATTACAGTCTTATACCAGAAAAGGATTTGCCAAATATTTTGAAAATAATCGGATTAGACTCCATGCAGGTCAGAAAAATAACTGGGCTTGTAGAGGACAGAAACGAAATGTCTCGTGCAAATGGTCGTTTTACATTGTTGAATGAGGAATCTTTCCGTATTTCCGCAAATGGGATTATTGATTCCGTTTCCAATATACATAAATGTATGGACAGGCAAATACGAAAATGGTTTGCCGATTTTCTTATTCGATATTGCAATAATGAATTTGCAGAATACAGCGAAATTAGCGATATTTTTACAGAGCAAATGATAGAGGATTTTGGTTTATCCGTAAAAGAGTTGCTGGTGTGCAATGAAATGAGCATTAAAGTGCTTGTTTCTGAAAAGCCCGATTTTAGAAATAGCTTACAAGAGTTTAAGCAAACGCCGAAAGAATACTGTGAGGCGATGATATGAATATTAAGTTGTTCAGTCAAATTTATTATCGTAGAAACGCCCACCCGCCCATTCCAACATTTCCACAACCAACATCAACAATACCCCCCGCAACAACCACCCCAACCCCAAAAAATTTTTTCAAAAAAATTTTCAAAAACTATTGACAAACCCAAAATGCTGTATTATACTAGTAAAGTAGTAGTTTGAAAAACTTAATATTCCTCGATAGCTCAGTGGTAGAGCAATCGGCTGTTAACCGATTGGTCGTTGGTTCGAGTCCAACTCGGGGAGTTGCTAATGTAGTCTTGTGAATGAAAATTTGCAAGACTACATTTCTGATAAGCTACAAAAATACCAAAATCAAACCAAAAACAAACTAAAATCAAAGAAAGCAGGTAGCAACAATGTCAAATAAAGTACCAACCCCGCATATTACAGCAAAAGCTGGCGAATTTGCCAAAGCGGTGCTAATGCCAGGCGATCCGCTAAGGGCAAAATTTATTGCCGAAAATTATTTTGAAAACCCCAAACTGATAAACGAAATTAGGGGAATGTTAGCCTATACAGGCACTTACAAGGGTCAGCCCGTTTCGGTAATGGGCAGCGGAATGGGAATGCCCTCGATGGGAATATATTCCTACGAACTGTTCAATTTTTATGAGGTGGACAACATTATCCGAGTAGGCTCGGCTGGCGGAATCCGTAAAGACTTGAAATTAGGCGACATTGTAGCAGGAATAGGTGCCTCCACCGATACAAATTTTGCCAGCAACTACAAATTGCCCGCAACTTTTGCACCAACCGCCGATTACGGCTTGCTAAAAAAAGCCCAACTTTCCGCCGATAAACTGGGCGTTGATTTAATCGTTGGCAATATCTTATCCTCCGATACGTTTTACGTGGAAGATTTTACCGACTTTGAACAATGGCTAAAAATGGGAATATTAGCCGTTGAAATGGAGGCCGCCGCATTATATTTGACCGCCGCAAGGGCTGGCAAAGCCGCATTGTGCATCTGCTCTATATCAGATACAATTTTTACAGGGCAAGCAATGCAAGCAGACGAGCGGCGTACAGCCTTTACTAACATGATGGAAATTGCACTAGGCACGCTGTTAGTTTAGACTAACATTCGCAAAATAGAATAAAATAAAACGAAGATTGACAAACGATAAATTAATGTTAACTTAAACGCCAAAAATTGCGTTTTCAACTGTAAGGGCGGACAATATCCGCCCTTGTTGCCTAGCATAGGCGTTTTGAACTTTTTGGACGAACTTTTTGGACTAAAATTAAGGAGAATAAAATGACAACAGTTAAAGACCGCTTTTTAGAGTTGATTTTACACGATACGCAATCAGACGAAAATTCTGATACATACCCGTCAACGGAAAGCCAGCTGGCTTTTGGCGAAATTTTGGCGGAAAAATGCCGCAAAATTGGCTTAACAGAAGTAAATATTGATAGATACGGCTATGTAACTGCTACATTGCCAGCAAATACCGAAAAATCCACCAAAATCATAGGCTTTTTGGCACACATGGATACATCGCCAGATGCACCTGGTAGCCCCGTAAAAGCCCGTGTTATCGCAAATTATGACGGTAAGGATATTCCGCTGAATAAAAAATTAACACTATCGCCCACCGAATTTCCCGATTTAACTAAGTACATTGGGCAAGATTTAATTGTAACAGACGGCAACACGCTGCTAGGCACGGACGATAAAGCGGGAATCGCCGAAATTTTGACCGCAATGGAATTTTTAATCGCTAATCCGCAAATTTTGCACGAAAAAATTCGCATAGCATTTACGCCAGATGAAGAAATTGGCAAAGGTGTCGATTTTTTTGATATACCCTTTTTCGGCGCGGATTACGCATACACCGTAGACGGCGGCGAAATTGGCGAACTGGAATCGGAAACATTCAACGCATCTTCGTTGGTGTTCAAAATAACGGGAAAAAGCGTTCACCCAGGCACGGCAAAAGGCGTTATGGTAAACGCCGCATTGGTCGCAACCGAGATAATCAACTCGTTTCCGCCAACCGAAACGCCCGCCCACACCGAGGGCTACGAGGGATTTTATCATTTAAGCAATATCACGGCAGAGGTCGGCAAGGCACATTTAGTCTACATTTTACGCGACCACGACAGCACCAAGCTAAAAGAAAAAGAACAAACCGCCATAAAAATAGCCGAAAAAATCAACAAAAAATACGGCTACACCGCCGTGCAATGCGAAATAAAATCGCAATACCGCAATATGCACGAAATAATAAAAAATCATATGCACATAATGGACAGGGCAAAGTTGGCAATGCAAGCGGCAAACGTTGTGCCGATAATTAAACCAATCCGTGGCGGCACGGACGGCGCTCGCCTTTCCTTTATGGGATTGCCCTGCCCCAATATTTTTGCTGGCGGCCATAATGCCCACGGCCCATTTGAGTATATTCCTGTGCAATCCATGGAGGCCGCTGTGCGGGTTATTGTGAACATTTGCAAAATAAACTGCTAAAAATTGGAGTTGACATTTTAACAATGGAAAAAACAACTAAGGCAACCAAAATAACCAAAACAAACAAATCAACCAAAAAGGTTGACAAAAATAATCGCAAAAATTCGGCAAACCCAAAGCCGCAAACTTTGCCCAAGCCTGCAAAATCTACCAAGCCTACAAAACCCGCAAAAGAAATAATACACGCAACTTTAGGCGTAACGGCAGTAAAACTAGACCAGTTTCCCGTTAATGACAGGCTGGAAGTTGCTTTTGTTGGTAAATCTAACGTGGGCAAATCGTCCATGATAAACACGATGCTTGGCAGAAAATCGTTAGTGCGAACCAGCCAAACGCCTGGCAAAACACGCACAATAAATTTTTTTGAAGTAGAGCAAGCGTGGTATTTTGTGGATTTGCCAGGTTACGGCTATGCAAAAGTTTCCAAATCGGAATCGCAAAAATGGGCGGGTATGGTGGAAAGTTACCTAAAGAATCGTCCGCAACTATTAACATTGGTGCTATTGCTGGATATTCGCCACGAGCCAACCGCCAACGATAAAATGCTGTATGAATGGTGCAAACACTACAATTTGCCCGTTATTTTGGTTGCAACAAAAAGCGACAAGCTAAAACGCAGTCAAATTGACAAATATATCGCCGTTATCCGCAAAAGTTTAGCCGCAACCGAAAAAATTTTGCCGTTTTCCAGTTTGAACAGGGCTGGCAGAGAGGAATTGTGGGAAATTTTGGAGGGATTAAGATTTTGAAAAACTTGCAAACCCCCCCGCTGTCTGCTATAATATAAAAAAGGAGTGAACCAAATGACCCCACCCAATCAGGCGGACAGTTCCGCCGATAATCCCGCCAACGCCTACGAACAAACATTGCTAGAAATTTATGAACATATAAAAAATCTGCCAGATGTAAAATATTCCCAAGAGGAACTGGACAAACTACGGGACGAGCTAACCCTAATGAACAATCGAGTATTTGCCAAAACTTTTGCCGATAACAAACTCAACCATGTAATCACGGATTTAACAGGCTCTGTGCGGCTAATTCACGAAATGCCGTCAATCCCGCCAATAGAGGATACTCACGTAGAAGACACCGATATTTACGACATAATACTAAAAAAAATGATTTCCGATTTATCGGGAACGGGCAATTTGATTAGCCTAATCATCGAGGCACAAGGTCAAAAACAGGCTGGTTACGCCGCTCGTGCCATTATAACAACTGGCAACGCTATGCGAAAAGGCTTTAAGATAGGCGACGACTACACAAAATCCCCAGATGTGATAACCATTCACTTTTTGGGCTTTAGGCTACCCGAACTAGAGGGCACAAAAAATTTTTGCTCACGGATAATACATTCCGAATATGAGAGCGGAAAACCGTTTTTGGCGGATAAATATTCCACGTATTTTGTGGAACTTCCTAAAATGCCGAAAACAAAGGCAAAGCTGCCGCAAGAATATCACCTCTTGTGGGATTTTTGCCATATCTTCAGAACCAAAACAAAAAATTTAGAGGAGGAAATAAAAATGCAAGCAATAACAAATTCAAGTGTTTTAGAATTGGCGAATACAGTAAAACAAACGGTCGCCCCAAATGATTTTGTTACGGAAGAAATGCGGTTTAAGCGGGAGATTGAGGCTCTTGGGGAGTATCTGCGGCGGGGAAAAGAGGAAGGAATAGAGCAAGGAATAGAGCAAGGAATAGAGCAAGGAATAGAGCAAGGAATAGAGCAAGGAAGAAAGCAGGGAGAAAAGCTAGGAGAAGAAAAAATGCTACTTCTTGCCCTAAGGGACAACGCACCACAATCACTAATAGACAAAATGTGCGAAATTGCAGGAATAACCAAAGCCCACCTTGCCAAGCTAATGAAACAGGTGTAAACCCAAATTGAAAAGAAGTGAGTAAATATGCAATTAATAGGTTATGCAGGCACCCCAGAATGGGTAGACGCAGCGAAAAAAGCTACTACCTCAAATGATATTGTTGCGGACGAATTGCATTTTAGACGGCAACTAGAGGTTCTTGGAGAGTATTTGCGGCGAGGAGAAGAGCGTGGGGAAAAGCGGGGAGAAAAACGAGGAGAAGAACGTGGGGAAAAACGAGGAAAAGAGCAAGCAAGAGAAGAAATGCTACTTCTTGCCCTAAGGAACAACGCACCACAATCACTAATAGACAAAATGTGCGAAACAGCAGGAATAACCAAAGCCCGCCTTGCCAAGCTAATAAAACAAGTATAAACTCGAACAACTTAAAAATAGACCGATGTAGGAGAAAACGGGCGGATATTATCCGCCCATTTTTCCCTATACCAGCTTGTTCCGAAGTTGCCCAAGCACAAAACTCAACTACTACCCCACAAAAACCAAGCCTAGCAACCCAATGTTGCTAGGCTTGTAATTGCAAATTTCCCTACTTTCCCTACTTTCCCATCATTCCCTTAATCTTATCCAGCCAACTCTTCTTAGCATTGATATACTCATCGCCCATTTCATTATTAAACGCCTGCAAATACTCTTTCTGCTTGTCGGTTAGCTTGGTTGGGACGCTAACATTTAGCGTAACCACCAAATCGCCCACGTTGCGATTATTGCGGACACTCGGTACGCCCTTGTTCTTTAGGCTTACCAGCGAGCCAGGTTGTGTGCCAGCTTTTATCTGATAACGCTCCTCTGTGCCGTCCAGCAGGGGGACGGCTATTTCGTCGCCGAGTGCCGCTTGCACAAACGTTATTGGAACGTCCAAATATAAGTTGTTGCCCTGCCGTGCAAATACCTTGTGGGGCTGAATTTGCATTACTATCAGCAAATCGCCGTCTGGGCCGCCCTTTTCGCCTGGCTCGCCTTTGCTTGGCAGACGGATACTTTGCCCTGTGTCAATCCCTTTCGGTACTGTTACCGACAGCGTTTTTTCTACTCGCACTTTGCCGTTGCCGCGGCAACTGGGGCACGGCTCTTTTATTATTTTGCCCTCGCCACGACACGCCGAACAGGTGCTGACCGTCGTCATAGAGCCTAACATTGTTTGTTGCATACGCCGAACCTGCCCCGTGCCGCTACATTCTTTGCAGGTTTCGGGGTGTGTGCCAGCTTTTGCACCAGAGCCGCCGCAGGGTTTGCAAGTTTCGTGGGTCGGTAGCTGAATCTCGCGCGTTGCACCGAAAACCGCCTCTTCTAGCGTTATTGTCATTCGCATTTGCAAATCCGCGCCGCGCCGTGGGCCGCTCCGCCGCCGACTGTTGCCGAAAATATCGCTGCCGCCAAAAAAGCTGTTGAAAATATCGTTTACATCAAAGTTCATGTTGCCGTAAAATCCGCCGCCACCGCCGCCGCTTGCTGGGTCAAACGCTGCGTGCCCAAACTGGTCGTATGCTGCGCGCTTGTCCGCATCGCTTAAAATTGCGTACGCTTCCCCGACTTCCTTAAACCGCTCTCTGGCGACATCATCACCCGGGTTTTCGTCCGGGTGATATTTTTTCGCCAGCTTGCGATAGGCACTCTTCAGCTCGGAATCGGTCGCCTGCTTGCTTACTTGCAAGGTTTCGTAATAATCCTTCTTATCCGCCATTGTCTAATTCTCTTTCTCCGTAAATTCTCCGTCAACTACATTTTCGTCAAAATTTGGATTGGATTGATTTGGGTCAAATCCGCCGTCCTGCCCTGGTTGCGGGCCCGCTTGCTGATACAGTTTTGTGGAAAAATCGTTCAGCACTTTTGTGTACGCCTCGATTGCCGATTTTAGCATATTTGTGTCCATTTCGTTCATCGTGTCCGCCGAAAGCGGCTCGCTTACTTGGCGGAGTTTCGCCATTTCGCTCTCCAACATTTCCTTGTCGGTTGCGTCCACTTTTTCGCCCAAATCGGACAACAATTTTTCCGTTTGGAAGATAAGCGAATCCGCCTCATTCTTGGAATCCACCGCATCTTTGCGGATTCTGTCTTGCTCGGCGTAAATTTCCGCATCTTTTACCGCACGTTCAACTTCTTCGTCGGACATATTTGTGCTGGCGGCAATCGTGATTTTCTGCTCCTTGCCCGTTCCCAAGTCCTTTGCGGAAACGTTGACAATGCCGTTTTCGTCAATATCAAACTGCACTTCGATTTGCGGCACTCCGCGCGGTGCGGGTGCAATGCCGTCCAGGCGGAACTGCCCCAGCGTTTTGTTATCCCGCACAAATTCCCGTTCGCCTTGCACAACGTGAATGTCAACCGCAGTTTGGTTGTTTTCGGCAGTCGAGAAAACTTGCGTTTTGTTCGTGGGAATGGTCGTGTTGCGTGGAATCAGCTTGGTTGCCACGCCGCCGAGCGTTTCGATTCCCAGCGACAGCGGAGTTACGTCCAACAGCAGAATACTTCCCGCACCCGCATCTTTGTTCAGCTTGCCGCCTTGAATACTCGCGCCCAACGCAACGCACTCATCGGGATTTATCCCCTTAAACGGCTCTTTGTCGGTCAATTTTTTGACAGCATCTTGCACCGCCAAAATACGGGTAGAACCGCCCACCAACAGCACTTTAGACAACTCGTTCGGCGAAACGTCGGCATCTTTCAGGGCGGTACGCACAGGCCCCATTGTCGCCTCGACCAAATCGTGTGTCAACTCGTCAAATTTCGCACGTGTTAGGTTGATGTCCATGTGTTTTGGGCCGTCCTGGGTGCTTGTGATAAACGGCAGGTTGATATTGCTAGTTGTAACGGTTGACAATTCTTTTTTCGCCTTTTCGGCGGCCTCTTTTAGGCGTTGAACCGCCATTTTATCCTGGCTTAAATCGATGCCCTCCAAATTTTTGAACTCGGTAGTAAGAAATTTCATAATGCGGTCGTCAAAATCGTCGCCGCCCAGGCGGTTGTTTCCGCTGGTTGCAAGCACTTCGATAATTCCCTCGCCGATTTCGATGATGGACACGTCAAAAGTGCCGCCGCCGAGGTCGTAGACCATAATTTTTTGTTCTTTTTCGTTATCAAGCCCGTAGGAAAGGGCGGCGGCGGTGGGTTCGTTGATAATCCGCTCCACCTTTAGCCCAGCGATACGCCCCGCATCTTTGGTGGCTTGGCGTTGGCTGTCGGTGAAGTAGGCTGGCACGGTAATAACCGCCTCTGTAACGGGTTCGCCGAGGTAGCTTTCCGCATCGGCTTTTAGTTTTTGCAAAATCATACTAGAAATTTCTTGCGGAGAGTAATTTTTTCCGTTGATATTAGCTTTGTAATCGGTTCCCATTTGCCTTTTTATGGAAGATATTGTATTATCGGGGTTTGTGATGGCTTGGCGTTTGGCGGTTTCGCCGACAAGCCGCTCGTTCGCCTTGGTAAATCCCACAATGGACGGCGTTGTCCGCAAGCCCTCACTATTGGCGATAACAACGGGCTGCCCGCCCTCCATTACCGCTACGCACGAATTTGTTGTTCCTAAATCTATTCCTATTATTTTTGACATATAAAGTCCTCCTAAATCAATAAATTCAAACCCCAAAACCGTGGGCGCTGCCCACACCCGCCAAGGCGCTGCCCTGGACCCGCAAGGAGCGCGCCCCTT
>WRKK01000284.1 GCA_009782245.1 Defluviitaleaceae bacterium
TGCTTGGTGCAAGCCGCGCCACCGCTTGCGATATTGACCCATCGGCGGAATCCTGTGCAAAAACCAACGCCGAGCTTAACGGCGTGGCAGATTATAATGTGCAAATTGGCAATATTTTTGACGAGGATTTTTTGGCAGCCCTAACCAAAAACGGCGAATACGACATAGCCGTCGCCAATATTGTCGCCGATGTTATAATCGACCTTTCGCCGCTGGCAAAGAAATTTCTTAAAAAAGGCGGTATTTTTGTGGTTTCGGGCATAATTGACGAACGTATGCCCGAGGTGCTAAGAACTCTGCAACTGGACTTGACCGTAAAAAAGTTTTTTCAGAACAACGGCTGGATATGTATGGTCGCCGAACTTGACAAAAAGGCGGTGTAACTATGCCAAAATATTTTGTTGCGACCCGTCAGATAGGCGAGCGGGTGGACAGCGGCAATTTACATATACCGCCCGAAGTTATCCACCACTTAAAAAAGGTGTTGCGGGTACGCATTGGCGAGCAGGTAATTTTTTGCGATGCCGCAAGTACCGATTATCATTGCAAAATAGCCACTTTAGAGCCATTTTCCGTAACAATAGAAACCACCGCCGCCGCCCCCGAGCCAGCCTACAAAGTAACATTGTATCAATCGCTGCTTAAAGCGGATAAATTGGATTGGCTTGTGCAAAAAGCGGTAGAATTGGGCGTTTTTGAGATAATTCCCGTGCAAACGGAATTTTCCGTTAAAAAAAACTGCAACATTGCCCGTCTGCAAAAAATAGCGGAATCAGCGGCGGGGCAAAGTATGCGCGGGATTATCCCAAAAGTGCAAAATGTGCAAAATTGGGAAATGGCAGTAGCACAGGCGGCAAAAGCGGAAATGGCGATTATTGCGTATGAAAAGGCGGAAGATTTTAGTATAAAAAATGCGATTGAAAGTTGGGGAGAGGTTGGAAATGCTGAAAATTCCGAAAATTTTGAAAATTTTGAAAATTCCAATAATGCCGCTAATTCCCAAAACTCCAACAATGCCACTAATTCCCAAAATCTCAAAAATTCCAATAAAAAACCGCAAAAAATAGCCCTATGGATAGGCCCAGAGGGCGGATTTTCGGGGCAAGAAGTAGAATTTGTTAGACAAAACGGCTTTTTTGTGGTAAGTTTAGGCAAGCGGGTTCTTCGGGCGGAAACGGCTGGGTTGGCGGCTTTGGTGGAGTTGGGGTTGGGGTTGGGGTGATGTTGGAGTGGGCAAACAAACAAACGGGCTAATGGGCAAACGGGCGAACGGGCAGGGGACGGTCGCCCGTTTGCCTCGTTCCGAAAAATCAAAATTTTTTGCCCCCCTTGACATACCCTACAAGGGTATGCTACAATCCTAATACTAACCCAAAAAAGCGGGTCACCTGCCCGCTGGCAGGCGGGAGGGGCGCGCTCCTTGCGGGGTGTGGGGCAGAGCCCCACGGTTTTAAGGTTTTGAGGTGCGTATAAAAGGGAGGACTTTACCATGGAACTAGCAGTAACCATAAGCGGAATGACCTGTGCCGCCTGTGCCAAAAATATCGAACGGGTTGTAAATAAATTGGACGGCGTTTCGGTGGGGCAGGTTAACTTTGGCACGGAAAAACTAAAGCTAAAATTTAACGATAAAATTGTTAGCTACGATAAAATTTTGGCGGTGGTGCAACGGGCGGGCTACAATTTGCACACACTAGAAAGCGACAACGAAACCCGCAAACAAGACGAAATTGACCAGTTGCGGAACACATTCAAATGGTCGCTGATTATTACTGTTCCGCTGTTTTTGTTTTCAATGCTGCCAATGATTTTTTACAGCTTGAATATGCCAGTAATCCCGCCGCAATGGGATCCCATGCACCACCCGCAATATAACGGGCTTATTCAGCTTATTTTAACGTTGCCCGTTATGTGGCTTAATCGCAAGCTGTTCAAACGGGGGTTTGCGGCGTTTTTTACGGGCGCGGCAAACATGGATTCGCTTATCGCAAAAGGAACAAGCGTTGCCTTTGTTTTTAGCGTGTACATTACCATCGAAAACTTCCTGCTTATCGGCACTTCGCTATACGCAACGTTCGAAGAAATGGTTTTTATGGGCCGCAACCAATTTTATTTTGAAACGGTCGCCGTCATTTTAACGCTTATCGTTTTGGGAAAATACCTGGAAGCGAAAACAAAAGGCGGCACGTCGGCGGCAATAAAAAAATTAATGGGACTAGCCCCAAAATCCGCCAACATAGAACGCAACGGCATCGAGATGGAAATTTCTATTGAAGATGTTGCCGTTGGCGATATTATTTTGGTAAAACCTGGCGAAAAAATGCCCGTCGATGGCGTTGTTGTGCAGGGCGTTACCAGCGTTGACGAATCTATGCTAACTGGCGAAAGTATGCCCGTTGGCAAAAATATCGGTGATAATATTATTGGGGCAAGCATAAACAAAAACGGCAGCATAAAATACAAGGCAACAAAAATCGGCAAAAATACCGTGCTTGCCCAAATTATAAAACTGGTGGAAGATGCCCAAAATTCCAAAGCACCAATCGCTCGCATTGCGGACACTATCTCGGGCTATTTTGCTTATGGCGTGCTGGCTATAGCCGTTTTAGTCGGTGTTGCCTGGTTTTTGGCGGGCTACGATTTCTCGTTTGTTATGATGATTGTCGTTTCTATTTTGGTTATCGCTTGCCCGTGTGCGTTGGGGCTCGCCACGCCAACGGCGATAATGGTCGGTACGGGCAAAGGTGCAGAAAACGGCATTTTAATAAAAGGCGGCGATTCGCTAGAAACCGCCCACAAAATTACCACCGTCGTGCTAGATAAAACTGGCACTGTTACCAAAGGCAAGCCTTACGTTACCGATATTATCCGCAAAGGCGATTTTTTGGAAGACGAAATTTTGCTGCTGGCGGCCTCCGCCGAAACAAAATCGGAGCACCCGCTGGGCGAAGCAATCATAAATTTCGGCACGAAAAAATTCGGCACATTACCCGAGCCGACCAGTTTTAACTCGGTAACAGGGCAGGGAATAATCGCAAAAATTTTCTACCAAAACGCAGAAAAAAATGTTATAATAGGAAACAGTCGTTTGATGTTGGAATCTCAAATAGACATGAAAGATTACTTTGTAGACAGCGACCGCCTAGCTTTAGACGGCAAAACGCCGATATACATCGCAATCAACGGCAAGCCAGCGGGCATTATAGCCGTCGCAGACGTTATCAAACAGGAAAGCAAAGCGGCAATAAAGCGTCTTTACGATATGAACATTGATGTTGTGATGATAACGGGCGATAACAAAAATACGGCGGCGGCGGTGGCAAGCCAAGCGGGCATTAACAAAGTGCTTGCCGAAGTTTTGCCCCAAGATAAAGCCGCCAACGTGGAAAAATTACAAAAAAAAGGCGACAAAGTAGCAATGGTAGGCGATGGCATAAACGATGCACCCGCACTAGTTAGGGCAGACATCGGCATTGCAATAGGCAACGGCACAGATGTAGCAATAGAATCGGCACAAATAGTGCTAATGCGGGGCGATTTGCGTGGCGTTTCGCAAGCAATTTATCTTAGCAAAATAACCATGCGTAATATCAAGCAAAATTTATTTTGGGCGTTTTCGTACAATATAGCGGGGATTCCCATAGCGGCGGGGCTTTTGCACATTTTTGGCGGCCCGCTACTTAACCCAATGATTGCCGCACTTGCCATGAGTTTTAGCTCGGTATCGGTGCTGCTTAACGTTTTGCGTATCAGAAAATTAAACCTAGGAGGACTTGAAAATGGAAAAGTTTAGCATTAATGTAAACGGAATGTCGTGCGAACACTGCGAACGTGCAGTCAAAAACGCACTAGAAGATTTGGGCGCAACCGCAGTTGCCGCCAGCGTTGCAAACGCCAACGTTACAGGCGAACATGATCCCGCAAAATTATCGCTGGACAAAATAAAAGCGGAAATTACGGAAATTGGCTATATTTTGGCGTAAACCAAAATCCGCCAAAACGAGGTTACTCTATGTTCAAACATCACGAAGAATCCATAAAAAACATGATAAGCCACTACCAAAAAAACGCTGAAATTATCGCATTATTTTTGATAGGTTCGGTGGCAACGGGTACGGCACGCGCGGATTCCGATTTGGACGGCGTTGCTGTTGTTAGCGAAAATTACCTTGAATGGCGGCGCAAAAACGGCGGACTAGAAGAAGTTTGCCGCGAGGGCTGCACCTACGAGGGCGGCTATTTTAACATACACTACATGACAATAAAAAATCTGGAAAACACAGCCGCCAACGGTCAAGAACCCATGCGTAATATGTTTGTTGCGGCACAACCGCTATTCTGCCCCGACCCAGCTATTCAGTCGCTGGTGGCTAAAATTCCGATATTCCAAACCGCCGATGCCGCCGCCAAACAATTTAAGTTTTACTGCACTTTCAGAATGTTTTACAATTATTTTTGGGTCTCCTGCAAGCCCACGGGCTATATGCGGCACCACGTTATTGACGGAATGATTTACAATTTGTATCGGCTAATTTTGCTGGAAAATCAGATTTTGTTCCCGTCCATGCGTAAATTGGAAGAGTACGTAAAAGCCGCACCAAACAAACCCGCAAATATTTTGGAAAAATGTGCCGCACTAATGTCAACGCAAAGCAACGAAGATTGCACGGCACTAGTCGCCGCCTATGAAACTTGGACAAGTTACGATTTTCCGAAAGATCACAATGTTATTATGAATAATTTTAATAACCCGCTGGAATGGCAGTAAACTAAGGAACGGGGGAACGGGCGACCTGCCTGCATGGGACGGGCGACCTATCCGCATGGGACGGGCGACATACCTGCATGAAACGGGCGACCTACCTGCATGAAACGGGCGACCTACCTGCATGAAACGGGCGACCTACCTGCATGGGACGGGCGACCGACCTGCCCGTCGGCAGGCGGGGGACGGTCGCCCGTCATATGCCCGTCCCATGCCCGTCATATGCCCGTCCTATGCCCGTCCCATGCGGGTGTGGTCAGACACCCCACGGTTTTGAAGTAAAAAATCACAAAAAAGGACTGATAACTATGATTTGCATAAGAGGTGCAACAACAGTAACAGAAAACACCGCCGAGGCGATTTTGGCGGCAACTAGCGAAACTTTACAGGAAATGATGAAACAGAACGATTGCGGCATTTCGCAAATAATAAGCATAGTATTTTCGGCAACAAAAGATTTAGATGCCGTTTATCCCGCACGGGCAGCTAGAGAACTTGGCATTACCGAAGCAGGCTTGTTTTGTGTGCAAGAAATGGACGTTCCTGGCAGTTTGCCCATGTGCATTCGCCTAATGATGCACGTTGATGTATTATCAAAAGGTCAATACGCCGCTAAACACGTGTACTCGCAAGGGGCGCAAACGTTACGCCCAGATATTACCAACAACGAACCCGCCCCAAAACCAACCACTCCGCCCACAAGGCCGCCCGAGCCTAAATCTAAACGCCCGCCCCGCAAAAAACCGCCGCAAAGCAGCATAATAGCAATAGCCATCGACGGCCCGTCTGGTGCGGGAAAAAGCACCGTCGCAAAAGCCGTCGCCGAAGAATTGGGCATAATGTACGTTGACACGGGTGCAATGTACCGTGCGGTTGCCCTAAATTGCATAAAAGACGGTGTCAAAATAAAAGACGAATCCGCTGTGCAAAAAATTATGCAAAATATTTCAATCGATATATTTTACGATCAGCAGGGCAGACAACGGGTTGTGCTAAACGGCGAAGAAGTAACCGAACAGTTGCACAGCCAAAAAGTCGCAGATGCTACCTCTGTAATCGCAACTTATTCTAAGGTGCGGGAATATCTTGTTGCAATACAACAGGAAATAGCCACAAAACAAAGCGTTGTAATGGACGGCAGAGATATTGGCACAAAAGTTTTGCCCTTTGCACAGGTAAAAATCTTTTTGGACGCTACATTAGAAGAACGCGCACGGCGGCGTTTGCTAGAATTTGAAGCAAAAGGCGAAACCGCAACATTGGCAACCGTCATAAACGCCCTAAAATTACGGGATAGACGTGATAAAAGTCGTGCAAACTCGCCACTTATGCAAGCAGACGATGCCGTTTATATTAAATCGGACGGCGTTCCTGTGCCGCAAATTGTCCAGCAAATAGTTGCAGAACTGCACAAAAGTTAAGCAAAAGTTAAAGCTGATAAAATTTTTATAAAACTTATATGGTTAGCAGGTGAAAATATGGCTTATTGGACGGTTAGATTTATTTTGCTGGTTGCATCAAAATTTGTCTATCGCATAAAAGTAACTGGAGTAGAAAATATCCCCAAAAATGGGGCTTTTATACTGTGCAGCAACCACATACATTCCTACGACCCCGCAATGATAGCAATTAGCGTAAAAAAACGCCGCCTAACTTTTATGGCAAAAAAAGAATTGTTCCAAACGCCCATAAAAGCCAGATTTTTCCGTGCAGTTGGCGCGTTTCCCGTTGACCGCAACGCCGCCGATTTAACCTCGTATCGCAACGCAATGGCTATGTTAAAGGCAGAACACGGGTTAGTGGTTTTTTCGCAGGGTACTCGCATGAAAACGCTCAACGTAAACACCGCAAAAGGCGGCGTTGCTTTGTTTGGCGTAAAATCTAAAGCACCTATTTTGCCCGTCGGAATTAGCGGCACTTATAAAGCGTTTTCCTATTTGTACATCAATTTTGGCAAGCCGATAACGTTAGAAGAATATCACGGAAAACGCCTTAAAACCGAGCAAACGGAAGAAATAATGTCAAAAATCATGCTAGAAGTAGAAAAGTTGGTGCAATAATGGAAATAATCGCCGCAAAACACATGGGGTTCTGTGCAGGAGTTGCCAGCGCCGTTAATACCGCCTATGAAATGGCGGCTGTATCAAAAAAAAATGAACCAACAGGAAAAAACCCCCAAAAATACGTAACATTAGGCCCAATAATACACAACAGCACAGTTACAGACGATTTAGCACAAAAAGGCGTGAAAATAATAGAAAACGTAGACGATATAGAAAATTTTGGGGAAATTTCGGAAAATACAAAAAACTTTGAAGATTTTTCGGGAATATCGGAAACAACGGAAACAACGGAAATAACAGTAATAATCCGCGCGCACGGCGTTCCGCCAGCCGTGGAGCAAACTATGCAGGAAAAAAAAATAAATTATATAGATCGCACTTGCCCGCACGTTAAGCTAATACATAAAAAAGTGCTGGAATGTCGGCGGTTGCAGCGTACGCTGATTATCCTGGGCAAAAAGGGACACCCCGAAGTGCAAGGAATTTTGGGCTATGCAGACAAAAATAACGTTATTGTTGTTGAAAATGCGGCAGAATTGGCAAAATTACTGGCTGAACAAAATTTTTTCGGCGAACAAAAAAAATTTTTTTTAGTAGTGCAGACAACATATCCCCAAAAAGAATTTTATAAAGCAAAAAAAATTTTGGAACAAAAAAATTTTGACCTAATAGCCCACAACACCATATGTAATGCGACTTTCAAGCGACAGCAAGAGGCGGAACGCATAGCAAAAATGGTTGACATAATGCTAATTTTGGGCGATGAAAATAGCGAAAACACAAAAAATTTATACGAGATTTCCCGCCAATATTGCCAAAAAACGATATTAGCAAAAACAATTTATACTATTTCAAAAGAAAACTTGCAATCTTTACTAGTATGTGATAGACTAGGTTTAACAGCGGGTGCATCAACTTCACCAGCTGTGATAAAGGAGGCTTTTTTGGCTATGAGTGAATTTGAAAAGAATTTTGAAAAGAATTTAGAAACATTAGAACCAAACCAACCCGAAGACAGTACAAAAAGAAATGTCGACGGCGAGGAGAACGCAGAAACTCAATCTTTTGAAGAGATGCTAGACGCAGCTTTTATGACCTTGCGGACAGGCGATGTAGTTAAAGGAACAGTTATACAGGTTACAAATAGCGAAATTACTGTTAATTTGGGCTATAAGTCCGATGGTATAATCACAAAAAGCGAATTTACTAGCGACCCAAACGTGGAACTTCCCAATCTGGTAAACCTAGGCGACGAACTAGAAGTTTTAATTGTGCGGGTAAATGACGGCGATGGCAACGTGCTTGCCTCTAAACGCCGCTTGGAGGCTCAATCTAACTATAAATTGCTAGAACAAGCCTTTGAAACAAAAGAACCGCTGCCAGGCCGTGTGCAAGACCTTGTTAAAGGCGGCTTAATTGTAAATATTCTTGGCAGCCGTGTGTTTGTGCCGTCATCGCAAATTTCTAGCCGATACATCGAAGATTTGTCAGACTACAAAGGTAAAGAACTAACTTTTAATATACTAGAATTTGACCGTGCTAAACGCCGTATTATTGCTGGCAGACGTAATATCGTTATACAAGAAAATCGTGTAAAAAAAGAAGAACTTTTGGCGAAAATAGCCGTGGGCGACAAGCTTTCTGGCACCGTCAACCGTATTGCCGATTTTGGCGCATTTGTTGACTTGGGCGGCGCAGACGGGCTTATTCACATTTCCGAACTTGCGTGGAAACGTGTACGCAAAGTTACCGAAGTGCTGAATGTCGGCGATTCCGTTGAAGTTACCGTTATCGACCTCAACCGTGAAAAAGGCAAAATATCGCTGTCGCTTAAAGATATTAATAGCAACCCTTGGAACAATATTGTGGAACGCTACCCCATTGGTAGCCTTGTTGAGGGTAAAGTTGTTCGCACTACTACTTTTGGTGCGTTCCTTAACTTGGAAGATGGCATTGACGGACTTATACACATCTCTCAAATTTCTAACAAACATATTGATAGACCAGAAGATGTGCTAAACATTAACCAAATAGTTACCGTAAAAGTTACCGAAGTAAACGCCGAAGCCCGCAAAATCAGCCTTTCTAAAAAGGCCGCCGATGCAGAACTGGCTGGCGATTACGACGAAGAACTAGAAGAACAATCAGAAGAAACCCCCGAAACAGCTACCGATAACAATCAGGTTGACAATAACCCCGCTGAAGAATAATCGCAACAAGTTGTAACCAAGTTGTAACTAAAGTAAATACACAAAAAAACTTAATATCAAAAAATCAAGCGAGTAAGTTGGACAGTCGCGTGTTGTTTTTGTACCCAAAAATAGGCAAACAACGATACAGCAACCAAAAGGTAAAAACGGCATGAGGAAAGTCCGAGCTTCGTAGGGCAAAATGCCGGATAACGTCCGGTAGAGGCGACTCTAAGGAAAGTGCAACAGAAACAAACCGCCAGCGGCAAAATAAACACGTGTTACAAGAGTTGGCAAGGGTGAAAAGGCAGGGTAAGAGCCTACCGTTATTTTGGTAACAAAATAAGCAATGTAAACCCCATTTGAAGCAAGGTCAAAACAGGCTTGATAAGGTTGCCCGCCTTGTTATTTTGGCAATTTTGCCACTATTACAAGCCTAGGTAGTACCGCAAGAGCGTATTGGCAACAATCCGCCCAGATAGATGACTGTCAAAACAGAACTCGGCTTATAGATTTGCTCGCTTGATTTTATTGGCGGTTTTAAGACGTTTTTTGCGTTTTGTTTGCTTGCGGGGAAATTGGGTATGTTAAAAACAGTAGGGTAATAGGCGGACGGGCGACCACGAACCAAACGGAACGGGCGACCCACCTGCGTACACTTTTATTGAAACATTGGGTATTAGACGGACGGGCGACCGAGGACGGTCGCCCCTACAATAGTGCCGACCGTAGGGGCGACC
>WRKK01000285.1 GCA_009782245.1 Defluviitaleaceae bacterium
AATTCGGCGTTTATTTTCTGCAATCAAATACACGGCTACACTTCGGTTGTTGCCCACGATGTCGAGCCGTCCAAAATTACAGTTGTCCTGTTTTCGCCAGAAATTATCGAGGATTTTCATTTGGAATATAACGGGTTTATCCCTATAGATAACGTGATAAAAACGCCGAAATGGCTAGATTTTACAAGCCTATCCAGCGTATACAGGCGAAAAAGTGCAATTTACGCATTATGCGACCTTTTAATCCGCCAAACCGAAATGGAACTTGCCGATACTCGCCTTTACGGCGTTATTCCCCAAAAAATTTTTTCCTATGTAGATACGCATTTTAACGAAGAATGTACCCTAAAAACCGCCGCAAAGGCTCTGCAATACGATTATGCGTATCTATCCAAAATTTTCAGAAAATTAACGGATTTGTCTTTTACGGAATATTTGAACAATTATCGGGTTGCCAAGGCTTGCTCTATGCTGCAAAGTGAAGAAGATTACAGCATTGCCGAAATTGCCGAAAATTGCGGCTATAACAACGTGCGAACGTTTAACCGCAACTTTCGCAACGTAATGAATTGCTCGCCGCAAGATTTTAAGCGGAATGGCTTTGGCACTTAATTTTTATCGTTAAAAACGGGCATTTTTTTAACACAAATGTTATCTAAATTAAAAACTAAATCTGTTTTTGACACAATTTTTATGATATAATATTTAGTATACAAATTAAAAAGACAAAACAAACGAGGTGAACTGCATGGAAACAGCACAAGCGACCGAAATTGAACTTAAAGTTTTGATTGAATGCCTAAAAAAGAAAGAAGTCGCCCTGCAACAAATAGCCGATATTACCGAAAATCAGGGCTTTGTAATTGATAGCGAGTTAAGCCACCAAGACCGTTACTCTTTTTTCATGCAAATGAACCACGAAAAACAGGAATCTATTGATAGAGTTAAAGATTGCGACGAGGTTTTTGCTAACGTGTTTCAAAAAGTAGGGCCTATTTTAGACGATAACCCCACAAAATACGGCAAGCAAGTTACCACAATGCAAAATCTGATACGAGTTGTTATGGATTTGGATATTAATATCCGCTTGGGCGAAGATGCAAACAGCAAAAAGCTAACAAAAGCCCTAAACGAAGTCAAAATTAAACTAAAAGAAAAGCCCGAACCAATCGGATCTGGCGAATATGGCAGCAATAAAATTATTAGTGCCTACAAAAGTAACGCAAAACCCCGAACAAACTAGGGAAAATCAGTAAAATCAGTAAAATCAAGAAAATCAAGTAAAATCAAGGAAAAACGGGAAAAAATAAAAAAAACAGCATTGGAGACAATTATGGAAAATCAAGAAAAACCAAAAAAAAGCCTGTTTGAACGCATGAAAAATGGGTTGACAAAAACACGCGATTCGTTGATGGCAAGCATAGATAACATTGCCAAACAATTTGGCGTTATAGACGAAGAATTATTTGAGGCGTTAGAAGAAACACTAATTTTAGCCGATTTGGGCGTGGAAACCGCCATGGAAATTACGCAAGATTTGCGAACGCTTGTTAAACAGCAAAAAGTAACCGACCCCGCCGCAATAAAGCAACTTTTGGCAACCGTGTTGCAATCCAAAATACAGGAAAACACCGAACCTTTTAACCTAAAAACGCCCTCCGTTATTTTAATAATAGGCGTAAACGGCGTAGGCAAAACCACAACAATCGGCAAACTAACCAAACGACTAAAATCCGAGGGAAAATCTGTGCTAATTGCCGCCGCAGATACTTTCCGTGCCGCCGCAGTTGAACAGCTGGAAATATGGTGCAACCGTGCCGAAGTGCCAATTATAAAGCACGCCGACAACTCCGACCCCGCCGCCGTAGTCTACGACGCTGTGCAAGCCGCCAAAGCCCGCAAAACCGATGTTCTTATTGTTGATACCGCTGGCCGCTTGCATAATAAAAAAAATCTTATGGAAGAACTACGCAAAATCCACCGCATTGTGTCAACCCAATTTGACGGTGCTAACTGCGAAACCTTTCTGGTGCTAGATGCCACTACTGGTCAAAACGCAATACAACAAGCAAAATTGTTCAAAGAAACCGCTGATATTACGGGTATTGTGCTAACAAAACTAGACGGCACTGCAAAAGGCGGCGTTGTTATTTCTATTAAAAAAGAACTGGATATTCCCGTGCGTTACGTTGGCTTAGGCGAGGGCATCGACGACCTACAGCCATTCGAACCAGAAATATTTGCAAAAGCATTGGCGGAAACCTAAAATTGGCTTGGGCTTGCAGTTCCAAAATTTGCTCCAAAATTTGCTATAAAATTTGTTCCAAAAGCGGCAAAATTCGGCGTTTTAATACTTTATTAAATTAAGGAGATTATTTCATGAAAATATCGCATTTACTAAATGGCTTAATTGTGTCAATGGCAATACTTGCCCTGTCGGCGATTACGTTTTCAACGCTTTCGGTAAATTTGGGTGCAAATGTAACCCGCGAAGTATACGAAAACCGCATACAATACAGCCAAGCACTAACAGAAATGCACCTTAGCGTGTATCGGCTTTTTTATCTGTTGCATAATTATGTTGTTACTAGCAGAGAATGGTACATTACCCAATATCATTTGGAACTAGCCGACGACCGCTTTAATAATGGTATGCAAGCTTTTTTGCAAATTAGTGCAGATGTACCCCAAAACGAACGTGATTTACTACAGCGAATGCTTGTAAATTACAACTTTTTTGTAACCGAAAACCAACGTTCGCTAGAAATATTGCCCTACGATTGGGGCGAAGCCGTCCATATAATACATAATGAAGAGTATTCGCTAATTTTCGTCAATTTAGACAACTGGCTGGCGGAACTTACTTCGCTAGTAATAAACCGCTCCAACGTTGCTATGCAGGAAGCACGTTTTTACCAAGATACTTTTAGCTTGCTGGCTGTTGTTTTTGTCGTATTGCTTGGTGTTGGCGGATTGGCGGCTTTGTTCTCTATCCGCAATAAAATACGCCCCATAAAATCACTGTTGCAAATGGTAAATAATTTTGCAAACGGAAATTTCAACAAACACGCACGAAAAGCCCATACATCTAACGATGAAATTGGCATTTTAACCGCCGATATTTACAAATTGGGCGATACAATAGAATCTATCATCAGCGAATTAAGTGCATTTATCCACCAATACGGCACAATGGGCGATACCGACTACAGAATAACCGCCGCAAAATACAAAGGCGAATATCGGAATATTGCCGAAAATATCAATAATCTAGCACAAACTATGTCAAAAGATATGCAAATTTTGCTTAACGTGCTGGAAGAAGTTGCTAAGGGTAATTTTGACCTGCAAATAGAACCAATGCCAGGCAAAAAAATAATGATAAACGAAGTTGTAAACGTTCTAACGGAATATTTGGCAAACGTAAACAGGGCGATAAATTCCATGATAGAGGCGACAACCGTAAAGGGGAATATGCAGTTTTACGTGGACGAAAATAATTTTAAGGGCGATTGGCGCAAAATAATAAGCGGCTTAAATTCTATTGCACACGCCGTTGATGAGCCAATAACTGAAATAAAAAGTGTTATGCTACAGCTAGAAGATGGGCATTTTGACAAGCAAATAGAAGGCAACTATGTAGGCGATTTTCTGCTGATAAAAAATGCAGTAAACTCCACAATTACGGTGCTTTCTGGTATAATAAAAGAAATTGCCACAACGTTGGCAGTTATTGCCGACGGCGATTTAACCGTAAGCATAGCAAGCGAGTACCCTGGCGACTTTTCGGAGATCAAAAATTCGCTAAACCACATTAGCAAAACGCTTAACAAAACCATGCGCCGCATTAACTCGGCATCAGAAGAAGTTTTGCAAGGTGCTAACAAAATATCTAGCAACGCAATGGCGTTAGCAACGGGTGCAACCGACCAAGCCAGTTCTATAGAAGAGTTCCACAGTTCGATAGATTTGCTGAACCATCAAACCCGCCAAAGTGCCAACGATGCCGAACAAGCCAACCAACTATCCAGCAAATCCACCCAAACCGCCCAGATGGGCAACGTCGCCATGCAAGATTTATTGGACGCTATGTCGCAAATAAATGACTCTAGTAACGATATTTCGCGGATTATCAAGGTTATACAGGATATTTCGTTTCAAACGAACTTGTTGGCGCTAAACGCATCGGTCGAGGCGGCACGGGCGGCGGAGCATGGCAAGGGTTTTGCCGTTGTCGCCGAAGAGGTACGCAATTTAGCCACCCGCAGCCAAACCGCCGCCGCCGAAACAACCGCCCTTATAGACGACTCGATTAAACGAGTAGAAACAGGCAGCGATATAGCCGAAAACACCGCAAAAACCCTCGATACAATAGTAGCAAACACAACAAACGTATCACAAATTATTAACGGAGTAGCAAATTCGTCAAACGACCAAGCCGAGGCAATAAACCAGCTTGTTTTTGCGATAAACCAAATTGCACAGGTAGTACAAAATAACTCAACAGTATCCTCCGAAGTAGCCGAGGCCGCCGAAAAACTTAGCTCGCAAGCCTCAACGTTGAGCAAATTAGTTTCTTACTTCACAGTTACCGCTTAAACTGCCCGTAAAATTTTGATTATAAACAAATACCAAAAAACACGAACAAAAGGAGAGCAAGTTATGTACAAACACATGGTAATATTTAACCTAAAAAGCGACCTAAACTCGGAGGAAACTGACCAATTTTTGGAGGCCGCCGTAAGAGAATTGCGGACTATTCCAGAGGTGGAGAATTTTCAAATTTTGCGGCAAGTAAGCCCCAAAAATGACTTTGCACTATGTTTTTCAATGGATTTTGTCAACGAGGAAGAATTTTACGCTTACCAGGAACACCCAACACACCGCAAATTTGTAGAAGAACGCTGGAACAAAGAAGTAGCAGAATTTTTAGAAGTAGATTTATTGCAAAATTTTAGACGCTCGATTTAGGCTGTTTAGGCTGTGCGGGTTGAAATATCGAAACGGGCGACCTGCCCACCGTCAGGCGGGACGGGCGAAACGGTCGCCCGTCCACCCTCACAGCAACGCCACCGCCTACCTGTCGCCCGTTCCGCCCCTACACAACGCCACCGCCTACCTGTTGCCCGTCCCGCCCATACAGCAACGCCCCACGGTTTTGAAATTGATTTAGCAAAAAACCAAATTTATTTTATAACAATATAGACTTGCAAAAAAAAATATAGTATAATGTAAATGAGATTGTAGAAAGGAACATTTCCGATGGCTAATAGAGATAGAGTTATATTGATGTCCCAAATGGCAGTTTACGACAAGCGGTACGGCGAGGCGGATAAAGCTATTTATTCATACTTTAGAAGAGATTACATATATCGCAAAAATATGTTGATACGCCTGTGCGTTGCCTTGGGTGCACTGTTTTTGCTGGCTATGTACTGGTTGTACCAAATTTTTGTTTACGGTATAGATATTCACCAACTAGATATACAGCAAAGTGTAACCGATTCTGTACTGTTTTTGCTGGCTATAATGGCATTTTATACCTGTGTTGGCACTATTCAAGGCACATTCCAATACTACCAGGTGCAAAAACGCATGGATAAATATTTAGCCATGACAAAAAAATTAGACCGTATTCCCGACAAAAGCGAGGTTGACAAACCCACCAAATACACCCGACAAAATGAACAAGATAGAAGAGATATGGATAAAAGAGACAGAGATAAATACAAAATGCCGCCAAAAAACGATACACGCTTAACCTACAAACGCCCTTATACACGCTAACTAAAAAACGGTCTTGGTTTTACTACCAAAGAGAGGAGGTCTCCTCTTTAGGATATGGAGACAATATTAACAGCAAGAGAAGGAATAATAAGGTTTTACAAACGTTTTGAACCAGTTTTTGTGATGATAGCACGGTTTTTATTAGGCTTATACATTTTTACGTTAATCAATAGTATAGGCGATATTAGGCCAGAGCTTGCGGGCTATTACACGCAATATCCGCTTACTATACTGTTAGCGATAGCGTTTGCGGTTTTGCCGTTTTCGGTTTCTTATGTGCTAATGGCAATTACGATAACAATCCAATATTCGGCACATTTAGAGATAGCGGCGATAATATTTGTGTTTTTAATTTGCCTTATACTGTTTTACGCTAGAATGGCGGCAAAGGAATCTATACTAATAATATTCACAATACTGGCGTATATGCACGATGTGCCGTATTTAATACCGCTAATGGCTGGTTTGTACTTTTCCATAACAGCTATAATTCCTGTAGCTATTGGCGTGTTTATGGCAAACTTTATACCAGAAATACCCAATATTATTTTTACCACCCAAACGGCAGATTTAGACATTGCCGCAATGCCAGACGTTTTCGGCGATATTTACATGGCGTTTACAACCGCGCTTAATAACGCTGGCAACTGGGTTTTTACCGCTTTTATTTTTGCTATGGTTATAATATTAGTACACGTAGTTTCGCGGCTTTCGCTGGATTTTTCCAAGGAAATTGCTATTGTACTGGGTTCGGTGCTACTTATTTTTAGCTACATAATGGCATCTACCCTTATTACAGGTTTAATAATTAGTGTGCCAAGCGTTATTTTAACCACTTTGCTTTGTGCATTAATTGCGGAACTTACACGGCTGTTTGATCCCATTTTGGATTATCAACGTGCAGAATCCGTGCAGTTTGAAGATGATAATAACTATTATTATGTTAGGGTTGTACCAAAAATTCAGCTTAGCAAACGCAAACGGGTGGTTCGCCGAATACGCCCACAGCCTGAAGAAGACGAAGAGGATGAATACGATTGAACCCTTTTAGCTTTATTTACGAATCGCTTTCCATGTTTCATATGCCGTTTATCGGCTTTAGCGAGATGCTTGATATTATTATTTTATGCGGCATTATTTACTATATCTTGCGCTGGATACGCCAAACTCACGCATGGGCGTTACTTAAAGGCATTGCCATTGTTGTTTTGGTAGCGTTAATTGCCTATGTTTTTGAACTTGTAACGGTCATTTGGCTTGTCCAAAATACGCTTGCTATGGGGCTTATTGCACTTGTCATACTGTTCCAGCCCGAACTACGCAAGGCACTAGAACAACTGGGGCGCGGCGTACAACTTTCTGGCTCCGATTATAAAGGCGATACAAGCGGCAACATAATAGACGAAATTGCTGGTGCAGTAGCAAATATGGCAGCCCATAAAACGGGCGCGCTTATTTGCCTAGAACGTGAAGTTACATTAAGCGATATTGCCAAAACGGGCATTAAAATAGATGCCTGCATAACCCGCCAGCTGATTGTAAATGTATTTGAAAAAAATACTCCGCTGCACGACGGGGCAATGGTGATACGTTACGAACGCATTGTTTCCGCCGCTTGTATTCTGCCGCTAACCGCCGCCAACGTTGACCACGAACTAGGCACACGCCACCGTGCCGCACTAGGCATTAGCGAAATATCCGATGCACTTATTGTAGTTGTATCAGAAGAAACGGGCGCTGTTTCCGCCGCCCGTAACGGGAAACTTTCTCGCCATTTATCGGATAGCGATTTGCGAAATATGCTAAGCACAGAAATATACCGTGAAACAAAAAGGAGGTTGCGTTTATGGAAAAACCGAAAGTAAATGTTGTGGTTAAAATATTGCATTTTATTTACAGAGACCTAGTTTGGAAAGTGCTTGCACTTGGACTAGCTTTTATGCTGTGGTTTGTTGGTATCAACGTGAACAACCCTATCCAAAACGTTATTTACGATAATATTCCGATAACTATTCTTAACCGTGATCGCTTAAACCAAAATAACGTGGTACTGCTAAACGAGCAGCAAGTAACCGATGCCCGAATAAGCCTAAGCGTTCGTGCTACCCGCAACGATCACGCACTAATAAACGCCGCCCGTAACGATAATATTCAGGCATCTTTAGACTTAAACACCATAAATCTTGACCATGTTTTGAACTATGACGGCGTTTCTACCGTTTCGGTGGACGTTAATGTTTTTGTGCATCAAGAACACAGCACAATATTCCCGCACCCCAGCACCATCGAACTAGAGTTAGATTTGCACGAAGAACGCATTATTGCGATAAACGTCGACGTTGTAGGCGAACCAACTGACGGCTTTGAGGTGCGGCCTTTTTCGGCTACCCCCAGAATTGTCCGCTTAACGGGTGCGCGGTCTGTATTGCAAAGTATTTCCGATGTACGGGCGCAAATTTCTGTAAACGATGCCTTTGAAACAGTAGAAGAGCCGCGCCCGCTAATCGTCTTCAACAACGATTTGCAGAATATAACTAGCCTTGTTGGGCTAAATGTGCAATCCACCAATGTTATTGTGCCAGTGTTTCCTTATGAATACACGCCGCTTACTGTAAACACGGTAGGCACAACGGCGGTTGGCTTTATGGTTACAGAAATAAATATTTCCCCCGCCGCAATAGATTTAGTCGGCAGCCCAGAAGAATTGGACAGGGTAAGTTCGCTAATTTTGGGCGAAATAGATTTAACGGGCTTAAACGACACCGTGCAATACGATTTTGACATACGAGATGCTTTATCAGGTACAAATTTAACCTTGCGAACAGGCGAGGTACAGGAAGCAACCGTAGACGTGATTGTAGAAGAAATTATTTCACGGACATTTTATATGCCTTTGGCAAATTTGGAGCAAGTGGGCGAAGAACGTGAGTTTGAATTTGTAAACGACAACCCAATAGTTTTAACCTTGCACGGCAGAGCATCGGCAATAAATGCACTTAGCCTAAACAATATTCAAGCGATACTGGATTTAACGGGCTTTGGCGCAGGTACGCACACGGTGCAGTTGCAAATAACCGTGCCGCCGCGGGTATCTTTGGCAAATTTGGCGGCTGTGCAAATTACCATTCCGCCCGAAGAAATTATTTTTGAACCAGAAGAGCCACCCGACTTTTTCGCCGACGGCAATGGCATAACCGAAGACGAAGAAACCGACCCAACCGCAACAACCGCAACGCCAGCCCCCAACGAAGAGGGTTATACTAACGGGTATGGCGAATATGCGGAAAGTGCCTATAATTATAATAGTCTAGCGGATTATTTGGTAGATGAAATGGATTGATTTTTGGGGTTCGAACATAATTAAGCAAATTAAAAATAGAGTGCGGGTAATATCCGCACTCTGTTTGACGTATTTTCAATATACTCGCACAACTTAAAAACAAACTAATTGTAGGAAAAAAACGGGCGGATAATATCCGTCCGCATTGCCCAACAGGTTACAACGTATGGGCGACCGTCCGCCTGTGCACATTTAGGCTAAATCGGAATGGGAAAACGGGCGACCGTCCCCTGTGTCGTTTACCCCAACAACCCTTTCTCCTGTAAGACTTCCGTAACATAATTGTCCGTTAGGGATAATTCTTCGGCTATTTCTTTTATCGTCATTTTTAGGCGTGTATAAAGTAATTCAATCTTGCCACGCATCTCCGCAAAATACTCCCGTTCCTCCAAAAGTTCCTCCCAAAAACTCATAGCGTCGTTTACCCCAATAACCCTTTCTCCTGTAGAACTTTTGTAACATAGTCGTCCGTCAAGGATAGTTCTTTAGCTATTTCTTTTATAGTCATTTTCAGTCGCATATAAAGCGTGCGTATTTCGCCTTCAGTATTGCCCTCCAGCTTAGCAATATACTCCCGTTCTTCCAAAAGTTCCTCCCAAAAACTCATAACATCTTTCACCTCCTTATCCTCCCGAAACTCCTCAAAACGCTCATTAAAGAAAGCAATTATCTCGCTCACTTCCTC
>WRKK01000286.1 GCA_009782245.1 Defluviitaleaceae bacterium
AGAGCAGAGCAGAGCAGAGCAGAGCAGAGCAGAGCAGAGCAGAGCAGAGCAGAGCAGAGCAGAGCAGGCTAATTCTGCCCTTTTGTCGACCCTAAAATTTTCTAACCCAATTAAAAAACAACAACGCAAGCATTATTTTTGCTTGTGTTTTTTTGTTTGCACCCTAAAAGCAGGGGGTGAAAATATGCCACCGTAGAATTTAGCACATCAAGCAATAAAGCCAACACACACTAGCAACAAACTAGCAACAAAAAAATTTCCAATATGGAGGAGAAAATTTATCATGCAATTAAAAACAAAAATAAGACGCACTATAGCGGTATCGCTTGCGTTAATTATGTCTCTTGCGTTGATTGCGGTTAATCCGTTTGACGCTTTTGCAGAGGGCAACAACTCTGCTCCCGTTGGCACAGCTGACCTTGTTAATGTTACAATAATAGCTGACGATGACCCAGACGGCGACCCATTAGCCAACCCAGATGGCGACCCAGAGGGCGACCCACTAGTCGACCCAGAGGGCGACCCATTAGTCGACCCAGACGGCGACCCACTAGCTGACCCAGACGGCGACCCAACAACCGACCCAGAGGGCAACCCAACAACCGACCCAGAGGGCAACCCAACAACCGACCCAGAGGGCAACCCAACAACCGACCCAGACGGCGACCCAACAACCGACCCAGACGGCGAACCAACAACCGACCCAGACGGCGACCCAACAGCCGACCCAGACGGCGACACAACAACCGACCCAGACGGCGACACAACCGACCCAGAAGACCTAGACCCCGACCTAATCGACATAAACCTAGACGACCTGCTAACGCCAACCCCTGAAATAGGCGTAACCGAGGGCGGCAACATAATAGTTACACACCCAGGCGGCAATACTTATTTTATTGAGCAAGAAACCCCAGTAATTCCGCCGTTGCCAGATTTCCCAACTTTGCCAGAGCCTGCCGCAGTACAGGATTTTTCTGTTGCACCTTTTGAGGGGCATTTTGATATTTTGGATATTGTTGAATTTGAACTTGTTTTTCCAAACAATATTTTTGTGGGACACGAAGTATCACCACTTGGAATACACGCAGCTACAGAAGATTCGAATAATCCGCCAAATGATTTCGAGTTTGATGTTGATTGGCTAGTTACCCTGAATGATGTCGAAATTTTTAATGACACAACTTATGGTAATATGTGGTCGCATACTATATCGATAACTCCAGAGGAAATTGGAACATTGACAATTACTGCCACTTTGGTAGGTTCAAACCTAGCACCGCAAACGATAAGTCTGCAAGTACTTTCAGATACAGATAGGGAAACGAATACAGATGTGTCAACGGTTTTAGTAGTTGATAATATTCTTTGGCCTACTCTCACACCCAATCCAGACCAACAGAACCATTTTACCGCAGCTATCCCTACAAATTTTGAGTTTGTTAGCTTTGCTGTATTCCCAACAGCCCATGTTTGGGGTGCTGACACTAATCCAATTACTGCTCTTCGTGTTAATAATGCTATAATATCCGAAGATTTATCACCAGGAGAAGCCATTGTATTCGCACAAAACCAAACAGAATTGGATTTGATGAATTTAGTAGATGGAATTGGATTTATTCTACCTTTCGGCGAAACAATCATAGAATTTACCGTAACAGCAGTTGACGGCACAACCACCGAAACTTACACAATAACCTTAACACGCCCTGCCCCTGAAATTGGGTGGTTGGGTATGGCTCCACCTGATGTTGCTTTTGTTGGCGAACCTGCAATTTTTCAGGCTACAGCTTTCACAACAGATTGGCAACCTATAGGCGGTGCAGAAATTATTATCGATTGGGTTTTTACATTAAACGATATTGAATTTTACAGCACCTCAACGACTGCTACTGAAACAACAACTGGTGCTGAACCATGGCATCAAGTAACAATAACACCCAATGCAGTTGGCGAATTAATGGCATTCGCCACCGTGCGCGGCACAGAAGTTTATCAACAAACACCACGGCCTATTATAGTACAAAATAGAGCAACTAGTGCAACGTTGGCAGCGGCAGATTTTAGGGTAATTTTGGACGGAACGCAGCTTGATCATTCTTTTGGCCCAGGGTTTGAACAGCACATAAATGATTATGTTTTAACCGTTTCGCCAACTTTTGATTTTATAGAATCTCGTTTTGTAATATCCGCTAACGTAGGCAATACTGACGATAATCGTGCTTTAATTACTGTCCGTGTTGCTGGCGAAGTTGTGGGCGAAACAACAGGGAATAATTGGGGAGAGGCGGTATTTCACTTGTTCCAAAGCCAAGCCGTTATGAATCAACATTTGCCAGAGGGCGGCATAGGAGCAGTAATAAGCGGAAACACGCCACTTGAAGTTATCGTAACTTCGCCTGACGGTAGCGTAACAAATACGTACACATTTATAATTGAAGAAGCAACACCTGCAAGACTGGTTGTTTGGGAAAATTCTACAACTGTTACTATCCCTGGCATACCCGCTTTTGGAATTGTTTCGGTTTCCGCAGAAACGTACCTTGGCACACACATAGCCATTACCGAATTTACCCTTGATTGGGTAGCTAGACTGAATGGCGTTGTAATTTATAGGGATACTACTACACAATCTGGCTGGCATAATTTTTGGGTAACTCCGCAAGATAGCGGCACTTTGGAGATAACAGCCACTTTGTCAGGCACAGACATAAGTATAACACATACCGTGATAGCAGTTGAGATTCCAGAACCAGAATCCAATGCTTTCTTGCAAAATTTGTTGTTTTGGGAGCCAGCTACATCACCAGAACCAAAAAATATTCTCAATGAAGATTTCTACCCAACAGTAATGAACTACACAGCAAACGTTGCGCAAAACTTTGAGTCTATTGTAATGGTACCCTGGGGCTTTATCTGGGGCGGCGAAACCGAACCTACCGCCAGAATTTATCTCGACAACATTTTAGTTGGCACAAGAGTTACTGGCGAATTTTTCCACATTGTACCAAACGCCGAAAGTATGCCAGAAGATGCTGTTGGTATAGTGTTGCCTAACGGAAACTCTACTCTACGGATAGTTGTAACCTCGGCGGACGGCACAGCAACGCAAACTTACACGATAGTGTTTACACGTGGCACACCGCCAACAGAGCCCACCGAACCAACCGAACCAACAGAACCAACAGAACCAACAGAACCAACAGAGCCAACAGAACCAACAGAGCCAACCGAACCAACAGAGCCAACCGAACCAACAGAGCCAACCGAACCAACAGAGCCAACAGAGCCGCCAATAGGCACACCGCAACCGCCAGTAGTGATAACTCCACCGCCAACCGAGCCACCAATAATAATAGCACCACCGCCAGCAGGGCCGCCAATCGTAGCACCACAAGCACCAGGGCAAGGCACAGGCACAGCCGCAACTGCTCGCCCAAGCACACGCCGTGCAACAACAGGCACAGCAACACAAGCCAATGGCGGCACAAACATAAACGTCAACTTAAATACTGGCAATGACGATGTGGCAACAGTTGTAGTAAACCTACCAACACGCACCAACGCCAGAGGAATCGCCACAGTAAACATAACCGACACCGCCATAACCCAAGCAATAACGAATCTCCGCACTAGTGCCCGTGATGCTCGCACTAGCGTAAACGAGTTTGTCGTTCGTGTAGACATCACAGGCGACGACATAAACGGCACAAATGCAACATTAAGCAGAGGCAACCTAAACCGCTTGGCGGCAGCGAATGCAACATTGCAAATAGCAGCCGACAATTTCGTAGTAGAATTAGACCCAGCGGCACTAAGGCAACTAAACGCCGACACTCGCGGCAACGTGAGAATCAGCGTAACACCGCCAGTTTCCGTGCCTGTGGCTTTACGCAATGCAGTTGGCGATAGTCCAATTATCAACTTTAACATAGGTGCACTAACAAGCGGCACAGTTAGAGATTTAGCCGATGGGCAAATAACACTAGGCTTAACAAGCGATGCAACAGGGCTATCTGTTGTTACTTTCGCAAATGGTCAAGTTGTAGATGTAGAATCTAGCCACGAAGACGGCGTTTATAGATTTAACGCTGTTGGCGGGCTTTTCGGCTTGAGATAATTAAATTTAGCAGTAACAAATCCAAAGGGCGGCTTGATTGTCGCCCTTTTGGGTTTTTGTGCTAGTTTTGGCAGGCGGATTTTGGTTGATTGAGATTTTGGTTTGATTTGATTTTTTAGATTGATTTGTTTGAAAAACCGCAGAGGGCTGAGCCTTTGCGGTTTTTTGCGGAAAATATTTACCATAACTTCACTTCTGCAACTGCCTAGAAATCTCATTCCAGTTATTGCAAGACCACTTTAACGACAGCGGAAAATCAGCATTACCAATATTTTTATCCACATTTTTTTGGCACATATCCGCCAATTTTATTGCCGCCATTTTTGCCGAATTATTATCTGTGCGTGGGGCTTTGATATTTTCGTCAGTATGCCCAGTATTTAAGTATTCAATCCAGTTTTCGATTCTGTATTTTGGGCATATAAACACAACTTTGGCAAATAGTTTTTCGTCAATTTCTGCGTTTTCTGCTATTTGTCTGTATTTATCCCGTAGAATGTCGCCGTTTGCACAGTCATCGTCCAAATCGGTCATTACAACTAAAGTTGTGTCTGCACCCATTTTGGTACAACGTTCTAGTTCTACTGGAAAGTAATGTTTAAGCATCGTTGTTTTATCCGTACACGGAATAAGTTTAACTTTGCTTTTTGCCCATGGTCGCAACCAAGTGGGGTTTAGCTTTTTCAAAAAGGCATTTACAAAAATGGGATCGATGCTGTCTTTTTCCCCCTCGTGCAGACATACAATTTGTGTTCTTTTCATTGACAACACCTCCTATTTTTCATGTTCAACCCAGCCACGTGATACCATTTCAGATATTGTCATGCCTCCCCAACTTTGCAACAACTTTACGCGCGTTGGAGATTTGTGGTTATCTCTGTAAAAATACCATATTGGCGAATATGCACTATTCAAAATTTCGGAATTATGGGAAATCAAAATAAGCTGTTTTGTGTTGTCTATAACTCCAAGCATTTCCACAATCCAAGGTTGCAATTCTTGCAGGGTAACAAAATTGCCTGGTTCGTCAATAAAAATTGTGGTGCTAACCTTGGCTGTGCTAAGTATAGCGTGGATTATATACAAAGCCACAAGCATTTTTTCGCCGTCCGAAAGTATGGCAAAATTATAAAGTTCGCCTAAAAAGTTGAGTTCTAGCAGTTTTGTTGAAAATCCTCTGTCTGACATTTTTAGTGATGTAAAATCCTCTGGCCAAACTTCTTGTAGTGATTCCCTTAAAACGTCTGTCCATTCTTGGTCTTGGGCAAAATGCCTGTATACAGAAATTATATTGCTAAAATCAGAGTTTATATGGGGAGTTTCTTGTTTGCTCTCATTTTCAAATAGATGCACTTTTGGGCGCAAAATAGTCAAGTTAAGCAACGCTTGCTGAAAGACTTCTAGCTGTGGCATTTCTTGAGGGGCGTAAAATATAACAACCGCAGATTGCCGCCAATCCAACGCAAGCGACTTATTTTCGCCAAAGCTAACTTTCTGCAACTCTCTTGTGAACAGGCTGATACCGTTGCAATGCAAACTTTCTGCATAAAATCGTGGTGGTTCGTGCTTAGCGGTTTGCTGTAGCTTTAGGCTGTACTTAAAATCAAGGTCGCCCTCTGCAATTTCCAGTTCAAACTCTTGCACATCGCTGTCGAGCCATTTGCAAAATTCTAGCTGGTTTATAGCATTGCGGTTGCTTGTGGCATCTCCCAAAAAACAGTTTCCCATAGCCAACTCTCGCACAAATGCTAGTGCATCAAATACTGAACTTTTCCCAGAGCCGTTTGGGCCGCAAAAAACGTTCATTTTATTGAACTCAAACGTAAAATTTACCAAACATCTGTAGTTGTGTATGTATATTTTTTTAAGCATTTTAGGCTACCTCCTGTTGCGAATTTTCCTAATTTTAACATATGGGGAAATTTTAGTCAACAAAGAATGGTAGCACCAAAAATTTGAACACAAAAATTGCTTACATATCTGTCTGCGGTCGCCCTTTTGTGCTACGAGTATTAAAAATAACAACCAAACCCCACCAACCCCCACATCTTTTGTAAGATTTGCACAAAAAACACACATAAAAACCACAAAATTTTATGAATAATTACTATTGAAGTTGTGCAAAAACATATTTATAATATATTCATTGCTACTGCACACGCACGATAACTAGCAAAATATTCACAAAAAACGAAACAAAAATCACAAAAAACAAGCAAGCCACAACTAACGGATAATACCATCTTCTGCACCATGCTATCGCCAAACTTAATTGGATATTTGTAAATTGGGGCAAGCCCCACGGTTATGGCTTTTGTATTGCAAAAGAGAGGGTTAATTATGAAAAAATCGAAGTTGCTTGGCAAGCTGAAACTTTCATTAAGGTTGGCACTTGCTATTGCGGCGGTATCTATCGTTGCTATTGTTTTTATTTTTATGATTACCGATATTGCCGCCAGAGGCCTAATAGAGGAGAATTTTCTTGACCGAAATTACGCCGAACTAAACGTTTATGTGGCAGAATTGGATTCATGGTTTGCGGACGCTATTGTTGTTGTCGATGGCTTGGTTGCGGCGTTGTCTCCGTTTGACCGTGCCACGCAACAAGAAATTTTGGTATCGTTTTATGAAGAATTTTACTTTGTCGAGGTAATGTATATCGGGTTTGTGGACGATGGCGTTATTTTGTCAAGTGATTTTTGGGTTCCCGATGAAGACTATGTTGTGCAAGATCAAGACTGGTTTATGACGGCAATAGCGGCGGGTGGCGATGCCGTTTTTACCGCACCCTACATTGACGAGGGTTATATCGAGGCCCTTATTGTGTCGCTTGTACGCTACGTGCCGTCTATTGGGGCTGTTGTTGGGTTGGATTTGTACTTGGATTACGTGGCAAGCAGTTTGGCAAACATAGAAGTAGTGGGCGGCGGCTACTTGATGTTATTTGATTCTTCGGGATATATCGTGTATCACCCAAGCCCAAATTTAGCCCCAACAGGGCTTGCACTCGTCCATTCCCGAGAAACGCCTTACGCCGAATTTCTAAATCAACCAACAGTTATATCGCTATTCATAGATATAGACGGCACAGAATCCTACATAATGGTTTACACTTTGCCCAGTGCAAACTGGACATTGTTAGCCGCTTTCCCAAGAGCGATTGTTACCGAAACTACAGAGCAGTTGCTCATGCTCTTCCGCATATTGTTTACTATTTTGTTGGCGATAATTTACGTTGCCATGCTGTGGCTTGTTTCAAGGCAGATTCGGACAACTTTGCATTCCAAAATAGCATCTTTTCGGGAAATTTCGGCTACTCTTACGGCGGGGCAAAGCCGCAACGTAAGCAATACCGAAAAGGTTGACAACAGTTACGGTTTTGACGTTTTGGATAACGAGTTTGCCCAAGTTGTGGACAATATCTCCAGAGTTTACAGTAGCATTGACAACATTTATCAGGAGCATTCACGAGGAAATTACAACTATTTGTCAACCCTAAAACACGAGGGAATCTACAAGGAAATTTTGATAAAAACAAACGAACTGGTTTCAAATTCCAACGATAAACGGCAGGATATTTTGGAATATTTTCAAGAACTTGCGGACGGCAATTTTAGTGCAGAATGTCGGCAAAAATTCATTGGCAACGAGGAGTTTATAAACGGAATTTTGGCGACAATAAAGCAAAATATAGTGGACGTAACTCGCTCGATAGGAGAAATAACGCAAGCCGTGCAAACTGGCGATGTAGATTATAGTGCTGATTGTGGCAAGTTTAAGGGCGAATGGGCGGAAATTGTCAACGAAATGAACAACATAATGGCGGCAATAAACACGCCGATAACCGAGATGCGGAACGTTTTGGAACGCTTTAACGAGGGGCATTTTGACAAAAAAATTGAGGGCGATTATTCTGGGATATTTGCGATTATTAAAAAGGACGTAAACGATTTGGTTGAAGAGATTGGCAAATATGTGCGAGAAATCAGCACTAGTTTGGGTGCAATTTCTGGCGGCGATTTGCGGTATCGTTCCACGACAAAATTTGAGGGCGAATTTGACCAAATTGGAAGGTCGGTAAACAACATAGCCGAAACCTTGCAACGGACAATGGCAGAAATAGCGGCAACAGCGGCACAAGTTTTGAACGGTGCGGCAATGCTTTCCAACAGTTCGTCCAGTTTGGCGGACGGTGCAAACGACCAGGCAACTTCGGTTTCCGAACTAAGTTTGACCCTGGAACAAATAACCGCCCAAACCGCCCAAAATTCCGATAACGCTGAACACGCAGGAGAAATCTCGAACGAATCCGTTGAAAACGCTCAAATGGGCAATGTTTCCATGAAGCAGATGTTAGAGGCGATGTCTCAAATCAAGGAATCCAGCAACAACATATCGCGCATAACAAAAGTAATTCAAGATATAGCGTTTCAGACAAATTTGCTATCCCTAAACGCATCGGTCGAGGCGGCGAGAGCGGGTGAGCATGGCAAGGGCTTTGCGGTGGTAGCTGAAGAAGTGCGTTCGCTTGCCAACCGCAGCCAAACCGCCGCCACGGAAACCGCCGAACTAATTCAAGATTCGCTTAACCGAGTTGAAATGGGCAACGGCGTAGCCGATACGACTTCCAAGGCTTTGGACAACATAGTAACGAGTGCAAACGATCTTCTTCAGATAATTAACAACATAGCAATGTCCTCGAAAGCCCAATCAGATGCGGTGGCGTTAATAACTAGCAATTTAGCCAAAATATCGGCTGTAGTACAAAACAACCAAGCACTCTCCGAGGAAACAGCCGCGACATCGCACGAGTTAAACGCTCAGGCTGAGTTGTTGGGGAATTTGGTTAGGTATTTTAAGACTTAGAATTTGGATAGTGGGCGGCTCTTTGGGGGTCGCCCATTTTGGTTTTTGGGATTCAATTTTTCCAGAGATATTGACAAAGGAAAAATTGCGATATATAATGCAATACAAAGGAGTGATTTTTATGAATTTTTTTGACAAACTATTTTCCAAAAGGGGAGAATCTGCGGTTGACAAAACGAGCAAAACAGTATCGGACGGCGTGGCGATTCAGGCTTTTGGCAGATATTTTGCGGGGCTTATGAATATGCGAATGTATGACAACTACAAAATTTACGATGATTACGCCGAAGAGCCGTTCAAAATCTGGGGCGTTTCGCCGTTCAGCATTAGCGGCATAGCAGACCCATATTTGCAACAATACGCCGCCGCCAAACGCACCAACACCCGTGTTAAAGCCGATATACGCAAAAATTTTGGTGAAATTTGCCAAAAATCCCATTGCGATTATTTTGTTGTGGATAACACGCCAGCCCTTATCGGCTTGACAGAAATAAACACGCAACTTTATTCGCTAATGGGCGGCGAAAAAACCGATTTTATGGACGATTATTTTAACAATAACGCCGAAATAAAGGCAAATTATATCCGCCCAGAAGAAGAGGGATTTAGCAAGCGGCTAAAATCGCAATACGATAAATTTATCGGCACAATTTTGCAACACTACGACAGCAAGCAAATTTTGCTTGTTCGCTCGCACATACAGCTTTTTGACTTTAACGTTAGAACTCGCAAAATTTACAGAACAAACAATTCCGTTAAAAAGCGGCAATTTGTGGAACAACTAGACAATTATTTTATCAAAAAGACTGGCTGCCAGGTTATTGATACGGCTATGCGGTTTTTTTCGTATGATTTTGCACCCGCAAAATGGGACTTAAAAGTGGCTCTCGAGAGGGACACAATATCGGCTGCAAGCGGCAATATTACTGGCGTTGCGGCTAGTTACTCCGGGGGGGG
>WRKK01000287.1 GCA_009782245.1 Defluviitaleaceae bacterium
CAAAAAACAATGCAAAAGCTAAAGGACGAGGAAGAATCCACCGAAGAACGCCAACAAGCGTTATTAGCGGAAATATCCGAGTTAGAAAAAGAGCGAGATGCAATCGAATCGGACGCAGCAATGCTGAAAAAAGAGCACGCACTGGACGTTCAAGAGCAAACGATTGAAGCAATGGACAAATTTGCGAAAATCAAAATCCAAAAATTGAACGAGATTGAGAAATATTTGGAGGACTATCGCAACGAAAAGTTGGCGCAAATCGCCCACGAAATGGAGCGGCAAGCGGTCGCCGAGCATAAAAGTCTGGAAGACCTGCAAACGCTGAACAGGGATTACAATCGCCGCGCGGCAGAACTGGACGACCTCGCAATGACGCTGGAATCGGAGCGGAAAAGCCTTGCGCTCAAAGAAAAACTGCTGAACCAAGAGCAAGCCGACCAAAAAAATATGCTGCAAAGCGAAATGGAGTTCAACACGAAAGAAATGACGTTGCTGCTCGAGGCGAAAGACCAGCAAATTGAACTAATGCAGGGCAAACTGAAAATTTACACGGAAGAATTGACGGAATACAGAGAGCAAGAATCGGCGGCTGGCAAAAGCAAGCAAGAGTTGCAGGAAGATATTGAGTATCTCCGCAAGCAGATTTCCACGCTGCAAACCGAGCTACAAAGCCGCCCAGCGGAATCGTATTTGGCAAGTCTGCAAGAACAGCTGAAATCGCTGGAATCGCTGGAAAGCGAGAACCGAACATTGTCGTCAAAAGTGGTAACGCTGGAAAACGAGCGGCATAATCGGCAAATTGCGGTCAATGAGATAAGTCGGTTGACGGAGCAGAATGCAATTTTGGAAGAGCGAGTTAAGCAGCTGCAAGGGGCTTAAATTGGGGTTTTAGGGCGTGTTTTTGGGATACGCCCTATTGGTTTTGGGATTTTTGGGGTTTCTGGGATTTTTTGGCAGTTTGGGATTTCTGGGATTTTTGGGCAGTTTGGGAAATTTTGGAATTTCAAACTTCCGAAAACTTCGAAAGTTCTGAACATTCCGAAAATCCCGAAAATTCCAAAATTCCGAAAAGAGGGCAAACAATGTTCAATAAATTTGGATTAGAAACGGCGAATTACAGCCTAATAAAAGAGGTTGACAAAATCAAACCAACCGCCAAACAGGAAACGGACACGCTAATCAAGCAAAAGCAGGACGAATTTTTCAAGGTGGAGCACGTTTACAACACAATCGCCATTGAGGGCAACACGCTAACTTACAGCGAAACCGCCCGTGTAATTTTGGATAACATTACCGTCAAGGAAAAGCCGCTCCGTTGCCACTTGGAGGCGGTCAATAGTGCGTTGGCGTTTGATTTTGTGCAAAAATTATCCGAAAGCCGCCAACCGCTTACGGAGCGGGAAATATTGGAAATTCACTCGATAGTGCTAAACGACAATTTGGAGCATCGTGGAAAATATCGTCAAGTGCCTGTGTGGATTTCTGGTAGCAGCGTCCAATTAGCCGCACCGCTGGAGATTCCCGCACGGATTGCGGAATTGCTGGAAATGTACCACGAAAGCACGGAGCATATTCTTGTGAAAATAGCGGAATTTCACGTGTTTTTTGAGCAGATTCACCCATTTATTGGTGGAAACGGCAGAACTGGGCGGTTTATCTTGAATTTGGAACTGCTCAGGGCGGGATATTTACCGATTAACATAAAATTTGCCGATAGAGATTTGTATATGGAATCGTTGCAAACGGCACAATTAACGGGCGATACGAATGGTTTTATTGGGCTGTTTTTGCGGGAATTGCTCGGTTCTTACAAAAA
The DNA here is from genome assembly GCA_009782245.1 of Defluviitaleaceae bacterium. Lineage (GTDB taxonomy): Bacteria > Bacillota > Clostridia > Lachnospirales > WQUN01 > WRKG01. The sequence goes on from WRKK01000287.1 coordinate 1,817, forward strand.
ATTTGCACATTAAAATTTTTGTGGTATAATAAGTTGTAAGAATTTGGGCAAAAATGAAAAGTAAGGCGAAAATAAAGGTAGAAAGGGTGATTTTATGAGGATTCCAACGGCAAGGCTATTTGAAAATGCGAACAATCCGCTTATAAGCCAAAACAACCCGCTTACGCCGAACGTCAACCGCCGCACAAACCGCAATTCTATACGAGACAGCATAATTCAAAGCCGCATAAACGAACAGCAAACTGAGCAGAAAATCCGCGAAAGGGAAGATGAGCGAATTGCCGAAATTAACGACAGAATAAACGGCTTGCGAAACCGCTTGCTAGGCGAAGAAGATGTCAACCGCAAGGAGGCCTTGCGAAATAATATAGGCTCATTAGAGGGTCAAATCAATGAAATAAGAAACGCCCGTGCAAAACGGGAAGAACTTCAGGCGGAGCGTGAATTGGAACGCCAGCAAATGTTAATTGAAGAAATGACCAGAGCGGCGGAAATCCCAGAACAGCAGGAAGAAGAGCCAAAAGACGAAGAAGAGGCGGAAGAAATGCGGCAACGCAACACCGTTAGAAGTTTAACGATAATTTCGTCCGCAATGGATAGGGTTTCCACGTTAAGGCAAAGTTTGACCCGCCAACAGTCGGAAGCGGGGCAGCTAAGCCGTGCAATGTCTAGCGAAAACAGTAATTACACAAAAATCGGCTATATTTACCGTGCGCAGGGTCTTAGCGAGATAATTCCATCGGAGCAAGCGGGTTTTGGCGGCACAGATTTCCGCAACCAACAGCTTGAAAGGCTAAACCAAGGGACTTCCCGTACAAATGTGGCTATACAGTCCGCAATAAGCACAATTTACCGTGAAAGCCAGCAAACACAGGAAAGTCAGCTTGCGGCAAACAGACAAGAAGAGCAAGAGGAACAAAATAGAGAAGATAACGAAAACAGCCAAAATCAATACTTTGAAGATTATCAAGTTTGAAATAGTTTGAAATAGCTTGAAACAATTTGAAATAGACAGTTAGGCTTTAGCCGCATGGGTTTTGTGCAACTATGGCAGATTTATGCGGCTTTTTTGGGTGTTGAAATTCCCCAAAAGAGGTGCTATAATTAAAATATCAAGCGGCGATAACTTCCCGCCAAAACAAAAAGGAGATGTAACTATGACTAAAACAGCTGAAAGAATTAAGTTTGCCGATTTATATGACCAATTCCCCAAAAAATGGGTGGTAATAACAAACGCCGACATTGTCAACGGCAAAATTGAAACTTGCGGATTTCACGCCGCTTACGATACCGAAGACGAGGGATATGATGGTATTGATGTAGCCTTTGCAGACGGCTTTCGTTCCGTTGGTCTGTATTGGATGATAAAGGAGGAAGACCAACTTGAAACTACTATTATCGCTACCCCTTTCGTATAAGCAAACCATAAAAGCAGATTGTTTTTTATATCCAATCAATCCCCAAAATAAGCCTTGGAAAGATTTGGATTATTTTTCGTTGAATCTTCTTATCGATACAGGAGCATCGCAAACGGCTATAACAAGGCGTGTGTTGCTTAAAATGGGATATTCCGCTTTCAAAAAAGGTGCAACAAAAAAGATAACTGCCCCGCCTGCCGGACGGGCAGGAACAGGTTTTGCTGAATTTGAAACAACCAACATAGCGAGATTGTCCATTGCAAGGGAATACGCATTTACAAACCTTGAAGTGGAAGTTTTGGATTGGAAAGATACCGCATTGCACGGTGTAGTTGGCATGGATATTTTGTCGCAATTTTACATATATTCCGACAAAAAAACCTTGACAATACAAACGCAACCATTCCAATTCAACGCCAGCGAAGTAGCCGAAAAAGACCAAAAAATAGCCGAGTTAACCGAACGCATAAAACACCTAGAAAATGCACAAAAATCTAACTAAATCATTATTTATTGCAAACTGCAAACATTAAATGGCGTGAATTTCCGCCAAAATCAAAAGGAGATGTAACTATGACTAAAACAGCTGAAAGAATTAAATTTGCCGATTTATATGATCAATTTCCCAAAAAATGGGTGGTAACAACAAACTCAATCATAATCAACGGAGCAATCGACACTTGCGAACTGCACGCTGTATACGACACCGAAGAAGAGGCACTCGATGGCATTGATTTAGCCTTTGCAGATGGTTTTTTGCGAGTTGGAATAGATTGGATGGTAAAGGGGGAAGATTTAATTGAGCCTACTATTATCGCTACCCCTCTCGTATAAGCAAACTGCTAAACTAAGGTGTGGTTTTTACTTTATAAACCCACATAATAAAAAGGAGATGTAACTATGATTAAAACAGCCGAAAGAATTAAATTTGCCGATTTATATGACCAGTTTCCAAAAAAATGGGTAGTAACAACAAACGCCGATATTGTCAACGGTAAAATTGACACTTGCGAGTTTCACGCCGCCTATGATACAGAAGACGAGGGTTATGACGGCATGGATATAGCTTTTGCAGAGGGTTTTCATTGCGTTGGCTTGGATTGGATGATAAAGGAGGAAGACCAGCTTGAAACTACTATTATCGCTACCCCTTTCGTATAAAGAAACCACCAAAGTTAGATGTTTTTTATATCCAAAAAATCCCCCAAATAAGCCTTGGAAAGATGTTGAATATATTCCGTTAAATCTGCTTATTGATACGGGAGCATCGCAAACGGCTATAACAAGGCGTATGTTGCTTAAAATGGGATATTCCGCTTTCAAAAAAGGTGCAACAAAAAAGATAACTGCGACGGGTTTTGCCGAATTTGAAACAACCAACATAGCGAGATTATCCATTGCTAGGGAATATGCGTTCACAAACCTGGAAGTGGAAGTTTTAGACTGGAAAAACACCGCTCTCCACGGCGTAGTTGGCATGGATATTTTATCGCAATTTTACATATATTCCGATAAAAAAACCTTGACAATACAAACACAGCCATTCCAATTTAACGCCAGCGAGATAGCCGAAAAAGACCAAAAAATAGCCGACTTAACCAAACAAAATGCCGTTTTAACCAACCGCATAAAACAGCTAGAAACCGCCCAAAAATCTAACTAACTATCCGTAGCTTAAACGATTTATAGCGAACGGGCGACCGAGGACGGCATATCCTAGCCGCCCGCCCGTTTTGATATTTCTACTGCGGAATATTCCCGCCAAAAGGAGATTGAAACACTCTGACTGGAAACGCAACTGGAAACGTTGGCAAATCCGCCTCTGTTAGGCTGAAAGTAGAGGTTGTCCAAGTTGCACCGTTGTAACCTTGTACGGTTGCTGTAATAGTGGCGTTTGCGTTATGCGGATTGTTTAGGATAGTTAAAAGTCCAGTTAAAAGCCCATTGTTGGCGGCTGTGGCTTGCAAGCCCGTTGTAGTGCTTAATGTTGCAGTAATATCCACCGCAACATCACTAAAAGAAACGCTTGTAACCCACCAAATTACGCCGTTTTTGTGGGCAAGTGCCGTGGTTTGTGTGTTGTAAAAATTTTCAATTTCATGGTTATCCCAAACAGCCATATAAACAGGTTCGCCCGTCAAAACGGCGTTTTGCAACACTTCAGCAATTTGTGTTTCATGGGCGGCTAAATTTCTGCTTTCGCCGTTGCCGAGAATGTGGCTTAAAGCGGCGGCGGCATCAATGCTAAAGGGCGTTCCGTTGTTTTGCCGTGGGTTTGGGATTGGAATAAAGTTGATTGGCGGCTCACTAGGCTGTGTTGTTGGTTCGTAAACCCATTTCCATGGTACTGCTTGCCTATCGTTTTCGGTTGGCGGATAATTGTTATTCCAAATAGTCATATAAATGGGTTCGCCGTCTTCCGCCGCTTGCAATAGATGCAATATTATCGGGATTATCGGGTCGTTCGGCGAAATGTCTCTTGATAGTAGATATTTTGCGTAGGCTCTGGGGTTTATGCGGATTAGTTCGCTAGTGCTTGCCTGGGCGGTGGTCGCTATGGTTAGCATGAAAACCGCTGTTAATGCCGTTAAAATCAGCTTTTTGTACATATGTTTCATTCCTTTCCAAAATTGGCTGTTTCCCTTTTATGTATCCTATCAAAAATTTTGACAATGCTACCAATGCAAGAAAAGACACCGCTAACAAAGCCACAATAATAACAAGGTTGACAATTTGAAATGTCATTGCTAAAGTTTGCATTTAATCACCTCCTTAATGGTATGCGTAATCTAGCTTAAAATCGCCTTTTTACCAAAATTTTTTCCGCATTACCTTGCTGCGGAAACTAAATTGCTCTGTAAATTAGTATAACTTATGATTTAGGGTTTGTCAAGCTGTATTTTTGGGATTGATGTTTCACAAAATTTTACGCTATAAGGGCAAATAACGGTAATTTCTGCCATTTGTCCTTTTTTATTATCCCAAAAAATTTTTTCCAAATTCTGCAATAAATTTGCCCAAAATTCCCCTTTATATTATGAAGGCATAAGGAGGTGGCAAAAATGGAAGAATTAAGGCAAAATTTAGTGGCTTACATCAAGCGAAAATTTTACACTCGGCAAAACATCGTTGATATGGCAGACGATATTGTCAACCAAACTTTCTTGGACGTTATGAATACGGCGGATTTCCAAAATAACGCCGAAAATCGTAAAAAACAGCTAAATTTTGGCTATATGTCGGTGGCGTGTATTCGTACGGCTTACAGGCTCTACCACAAAAACGACCAAGACAGCAACATTTTAGTAAGTTTTGAACTAACCGCACCGCTCGTGGACGAAAGCAATTTTGTCGCAGAAATTGAGCAAGCGGAAGATACAGCGTTCATTCTACAATCGCTGCAAACGTTGAAAAAAATAGAGCAAATAATCATAAACGAACGCTATTACGGAGATTTTTCATTCCGAGAGATTAGCGAACGGCACAATATCAACCTCAACACGATATTATCGCATCATCGCCGTGCGTTAAGTAAACTAAAACCGATTTTTACGGTATATTTTGGTCAAAAATGACCACAAACATCGAGAGGAGATACAACCATGAAAAACGAAAAAAAATTATGGCTCATAGAGCAGTACGCACAGCAAGCCTGGACGGTTTCGCTAACATTGGCACAAGAGGCGGCTCGTGCAGGAGAATTTGGCAAAGGTTACGCAATGCTTGCCCACGAGGCTCGCACGCTTGCCAACAGATTGTACGATTACACGGCGAAAATTAAATTTGAAACAAGCGAACTTGCTAACAACAGCGATTTTAAGGGCATAATAGATTTTGCCCGCATGACAAAATTTTTATCGGTAAATGCTAGTTTGGAACTAATACGTATGTCAATGGTCAGCATGGATTTCAACATTCCAAAAAGTATGGCGGTTTTTGCCAACGAACTCCGTCAGTTGGCGATAAACTTGGAGCAACTAAACGAGAAAATTTCCCAAAAGCCGTTTATCATTCCAGAAGTCGCCACGCCGTCCAGCACAAGAGAACCTAACGAATTTTTCCTATACACAATCGGCGGACAGCCGCTATTGGAGAACGTCGGCAACATACTGGAAATACATTACTGCAAAAAAGCCGATTTGACGGGCGAAACCTTATCGTTAAGGGGAAAAAATTTGCCTATAATCGATTTTTACAAGCAGCTAAATCTGGCGGCGGACGAAAGCGAAATGCAAACAATAATGATTATCAAGCCGACAGGCATAAAATTTGAAATAGGCTCGCAGGGCGTAAATTTGGGCGATTTATCGGATATATGCGCCGTTCCGATTGACGAATTAGATGTAAACGCAATAGTTTATTCCGTTGCAGGGCGAGATGTCCCTGTTGGGGAAAATCACGCTTTCCACGGCTTTTCACGGGAATGTTGGGATTTTATCGGCGGCGAGCAAGTTGTATTTGTGGATTGGGCTAAAATTAGGTAGGCTTAATAAATATCCAAAAAGGGCTGATTTCAGCCTTTTTTGGCTTGGCAAAAATCACTTGACAAAATGCGAATATTGCGGTAAACTTGTTATATCCCACAAAAACAGGAGGAATTACCATGAAAAAAGAATTAACCCTTGCAGATGTCAACTTTTTGCCAGAGGAACGGCTAATTACCGAAAAGGAAATATTTAAGGAATTTCGGGAGCATATCGTCCTATTTAATTGCGAAAACGATACAGAATGGATGCCTTTGGGCTATACAGGCAGATTACTTGCCACTCTTTACGTTGGCAGAAGAGAAGAAATGTTGGTTGACATTGGATACGACCTAATATTTGACTATACGCAAGCACTTTGGGAAAAAGGCAACGGTTTTATCTCCAAATTTTACTATGTTTTTCCAGAAGACGAGGACGACATATATGGTTGAGGGACGTTTTATTTTAGCACACCACATTTCAAGATACGTATTCGATCTTGGAGTAGGAATCCGATTGCCTTTGATAGATAACAAAGAGCCCACAATCATCGACACGGGCTTGCGAAACACAACTTGTCCTTTAGCAATCGCCAAAAAATACGGCAGAAAAAAGAACCACTCGCAAACCCTAATTATCGGCGGACGAACCTACATGACAACACTTTACACGCTAAATTACACGTATTTTGGCGACCACCTTATAAAAAATCTACCCGTATTTGTAGGCGATTTTAAGGGCGATTTAAGCCGAAACATAATTTTAGGCTGTAGCGTACTAAAAAACTGGGATTTCAAAATAAAATCCTCTACAAACGAACTACTCTTCAAAGAAATATCCGCAAAATACAACTATTTCTTCGACGAAAATGGCGATTACACCGAAATTTTATTAGAAGAAACTGACGAAACCGAAGAATAACAACAAAAAATCCACAAAAACAGGAGGAATTACCATGAAAAAAGAACTAACCCTTGCAGATGTAAACTTTCTACCACAAGAACGGCTAATTACCGAAAAGGAAATATTTAAGGAATTTCGAGAGCATATTGTCCTGCTTAAACGTGGAGACGATTTTGCACGGAAACATTTTGGCTACGCTGGCAAATTAGTAGCCACGCTTTACGTTGGCAGAAGAGAAGAAATGCTACTTGATGGCGGACACGATGTAATATACGATTATATGGATGACCTTTGGGATAACGGCAAAGGCTTTGTATTTTCCACATATTATGTTTTTCCAGAAGATGAGGACGGTATGTATTGATGGCTGAGGGAAGATTTATTTTAGACTATAACATTTCACGATACGTATTTCAACTTGGCGTGGGCATTAGATTACCACTTATAATAAACAACGAAGAAACTACAATAATTGATACAGGATTGCGAAACACAACTTGCCCTTTAGCAATCGCCAAAAAATACGGCAAAAAGAAAAACCACTCGCAACAACTAATTATCGGCGGAAGAACCTACACAACAACCCTCTACACGCTAAATTACACATATTTTGGCGATTATCTTATAAAAAACCTGCCCGTATTTGTCGGCGATTTTAAGGGCGATTTAAGCCGAAACATAATTTTAGGCTGTAGCGTCCTAAAAAACTGGGATTTCAAAATAAAATCCTCTACAAACGAACTATTCTTCAAAGAAATATCCGCCAAATACAACAATTTTTTTGACGAAAACGGCGATTACACCGAAATATTATTAGAAGAAACTGACGAAACCGAAGAATAACAACAAAAAATCCATAAAAACAGGAGGAATTACCATGAAAAAAGAACTAACCCTAGCGGACGTAAATTTTCTACCGCAAGAACGGCTAATTACCGAAAAGGAAATATTTAAGGAATTTCGGGAACATATTGTTCTATTTAATTGCGAAAACGACACAGAATGGATGCCTTTGGGCTATACAGGCAGATTGCTTGCCACACTTTACGTTGGCAGAAGAGAAGAAATGTTGGTTGACATAGGATATGACCTAATATTTGATTACACGCAAGAACTTTGGGAAAAAGGCAACGGCTTTGTATCCAAATTTTACTATGTTTTTCCAGAAGATGAGGACAATATATATAGTTAAGCATCGTTTCAAATTAGGTATAAATGTTTTAAGATACGTATTCGACCTTGGAGTAGGAATTAGACAGGTAAAATTGCACAAAAAAAACAAAAATATCTGCAAAATTTTGTCATAATTATATATTGATTTTTCAACAATTTTCTTGTACACTATATCTTATGGTCAACAAAACTGACCAAATACA
>WRKK01000288.1 GCA_009782245.1 Defluviitaleaceae bacterium
CTGTCTGCCGATAGGCAGGCGGGCGGCGGGTGGCGTTTTTGTAGGGGCGACCGTCCTCGGTCGCCCGTCCCCCCCCCTAATAAATCGTTTAAGTTAATGGCAATAGGATAATATCCGCCCGTTTTTTCCTACATTAGTCTATTTTTAAGTTGTTCGAGTATAAAAAAGGGCGACAATCGCCGCCCTTTTCAAGTTCTACAAAATTACAAATCAACTAAACAACCACAAACCCCTACCCACACAAAAAACAAAACACAATAACATTCCCATCCGCAATATAAGCGGCGTGCGGCAAAATATCATGGAAGAAACTTATAGGCACAAACAAAGTGCCACCGTGCATTTCTGGTGCGGCGAACAGCTGAATTGGTGCATCGCCTATAAAATAGCTGTCCTCGCCAACGGTAAACGTTATATCTCTGAACAACTCTAACATCGCACCCTCGCCCGAACTGATTACAACGTCCGCGCCCGTGCCTGTTACTGTATAGCCCAATTCTGCCGCAACCGCCGCAACTGGCAACATTACCATTCCAACTTCACGATTGACAACTGGAATCGGCGAATCTATCACAACATCATTCACTATAATTTGCACAGTTGCTGGGTCAAACATCGAATCCCAAAACATATTTAAGTCGTCTTCAGATAGCTGGAACGCTCCGCCGCCCAAATTGTTGTCCGTGCCGCTGTCCGTTATTATGTTGCCGCCATTTATCACGCTTTCGGCTATTTCTAAATCCAATAACGCCAACTCTTCCTCCGTAAAATAATGGATTGGATGCACCGCTCGCTCAAATAGTACGTAAATTTTTAGCGGAGATAAGCCTTGCGGATAGCTGTCATTGGTAAATCCAGTATGCACAACCGCAAACGCACGATTCGCCAACTCGTCAAAATCGCCCTCGAATGGCAAGCCGTCCGCAAACGAGATGTCAACGTTGGATAACGATATTTGTGTGCTGCCGTCCCAACTTACGAAAGTGTTTGCGGTTTCGCTTTCGTTAAACCGTGAAACATAAATATCTTGCATTGTGCCGTCCGCTGTTTCTGGGGCAAATAGCACTTTTGCCGTGTATCTTGGTGGAAAAATTAGCGGAATCATCAAATTTGTATCATAAACGCCGATTAACGTTGTGCCTGGCACAATGGCGTTTTCTGCAATTACCAAACTGCTCTCGTTTACAACAAAGTTGACAAGGTCGCCAAGTTCGTTTTCTAGCAAAACTACTACATTGCTGTCTTCGCTTGTGAACGATTCCAGCGGATTTTGTGCCGTTTCGTACGTTGCTACCGCTAAAACGCCGTTTTCGTCCGATTGAGCGGGCTCGATTACCACAAACGGTAAAATTTCAACTACTGTTCCCGCAAAACTCATAAATTCGGGCGTTTCTTGCTCATTTTGCCCTACTGTGAAATCCGTCAACACAGGCGGAACATTCGCAACTGCGACATCGCCCGCCAAAATTAGGTCAACTTGGGCACGTTCAGCGGCTTCAGCGGCTTCGGCGTTTTCACAGCCAACAAAAATTGCCGTTGCCGCAATCGCTAATCCCAAGGTTTTCAACATCTTTTTCGCTTTATTCATTTTTTTCATGGTATTCACCATACCTTTCTAAGGCTCAATACGCCAGCTTTTCAGCCAAATATTGCACTAAATCAGCAATTTTTATCCGCTCCTGCGACATGGAATCTCGGTCGCGGACGGTTACGGCGCTATCCTCGATGGAATCAAAATCAAATGTGATACAAAACGGCGTGCCTATCTCGTCTTGCCGTCTATAACGTCTACCGATTGCACCAGAATCATCATAGGTGCATACGAAATGTTTGGCGAGTTTGCCATAAAGTTCGGTGGCTTGCTCCGCCAGCTTTTTGGAGAGCGGCAACACGGCGATTTTTATCGGTGCTAATGCGTGATGTAGCCGCAAAACTGTACGTGTGTCGTCTTTGCCTTTTTCGTCCGTGAGTTTTTCTTCGTCATAGGCTTGGCACAAAAACGCCAATGTTACTCTATCCGCTCCCAAAGACGGCTCGATGCAGTACGGTAGATAATGTTCGTTTTTTTCTTGGTCGAAGTAACGTAAATCTTCGCCAGAATGTTCCATGTGTTGCTTTAGGTCAAAATCGGTGCGGTCGGCGATGCCCCATAATTCGCCCCAGCCAAACGGGAACGCAAACTCGATGTCGGTTGTCGCTTTGCTGTAATGCGAGAGTTCCTCGGCGGCGTGGTCGCGGATTCGCAGACTTTCGTCCTTTATGCCCAATTCTTTCAGCCAATCGATGCAGAAATTCCGCCAATATGCGAACCATTCCAAATCGGTGTTTGGCTCGCAGAAAAATTCTAGTTCCATTTGCTCAAATTCTCGTGTGCGGAAAACGAAGTTGCCAGGCGTGATTTCGTTGCGAAACGACTTGCCAATTTGCCCAATTCCGAACGGCATTTTTTTGCGGCTGGTGCGTTGCACATTTTTGAAGTTGACAAAAATTCCCTGTGCCGTTTCGGGACGCAGATAAACTGTGCTTTGCTTGTCCTCGGTTACGCCAGAGAACGTTTTGAACATCATGTTAAATTTGCGAATATCAGTAAAATCGTGCTTGCCGCAACTTGGGCAAGGGATATTATTTTCAGCTATGCAAGCGGCGAGTTTTTCGTCTGACCAGCCGTCTGGGGTTTCGTCAATGCCCTTTTCGTGGAAGAAATCCTCGATAAGTTTATCGGCACGAAAGCGTTCTTTGCAGGCACGGCAGTCCATTAGCGGGTCGTTAAAGCCAGCAACATGACCACTTGCATCCCAAACAGCAGGGTTCATTAAGATTGCACTATCCAAGCCAACGTTGTAGGGGCTTTCTTGCACAAATTTTTTCCACCAAGCCCGTTTAACGTTGTTTTTTAGTTCAACGCCCAGCGGGCCATAATCCCAAGTATTGGCAAAACCGCCGTATATCTCCGAGCCAGGGAAGACAAAGCCCCTGTTTTTGGCTAGGGCAACTATTTTTTCCATTGTTAGCATTTTTTATTACCGTCCTTTTTGAAAATTTTATTGGTTTTTTTAGTGTTTTTTGATTATAGCACTTTTGTTGTGGAATGGCAAGAAATTTTTTTGCTTTTAATAATTTCAATAAATTGACACAGTCCGCAAAATATACTATAATATTTTCAGGGAGTGGTAAAATGTCAGACGAGAGAGTCGAAAATGGCGAACATGACGAAAATATATATTGGCACAATGCCTTTAACACTGGCTACAGAGCGGAATTTCAAGATTACGAAGACGTTTTGGACTTTATAGACGAATATCAACTAAGCAAAGAAGCCCTAATAATGGACATCTTGATAATAAAGAAAAAGCCAGAAGTCAAGATAGAAAAAAACATAGGCAAAATATTTAGGGGACACAACATAACAGAATACAAATCCCCAACAGACAGCCTATCAATAGCAGATTATCATAAAGTTATGGGCTACGCATTTTTATACATAGCATTTAACGAAATCGCCCTAACAGATGTAACTGTAACATTTGTAGTTACCAAGCACCCAAGAGTGGTTATAGATTATCTGCAAACCGTTAGAAAGCTAGAAATAACCGAGGTTGAAAGCGGGATATATTATGCCAAGGGCGATGTTTTTCCAATACAAATTTTGGAGAACAAAAAATTGTCCCATGAAAGCAACGTATTTTTGGGCAGTTTGCGTACCGAATTAACCAAAACAGAAATGTATAATTTGCTGTTTGGAACTAAAAATTATGGTGTTCCGCTCAATAAAAGTTATTATTATCGGGCAGTATTAAAAGCAAATCTTAAGATGTTTGAGGAGGTATCAAAAATGAATAAAAGTCTAGTTCCCAGTATAGAAGATGATGCAGGTTGGGAAGAGTTTTTTTATAGGACGATTCCTGAGGTAATGGCAAGACAAAAGGCAAGGCAAGAAGCAAAAGCAGAGGCAAAAGCAAAGGCAAAAGCAGAGGCAAAACTAGACGCAAAAGTAGATGCAAAACTAGCAGAGCACAACATAATGATTGCAAAAAAATTGTTGCTGTTGGGCAACCGCATTGAAGATATAGCTGATGTAATAGGTATTCCAGTAGAAAAATTAGAAACTCTACGTGCCGCAATGTAGCCAAAATACCGCAAAAATTGGGTGTATACATCTGTGTAATCGCCACAGCAGAAGATGTAAACCCACCCTTTTTTTGTCGTACCCAAAAAACATAGTCAAGCCCCTTTTTGCTAAACTCAATCATTTATATTACACTTGTATTACACCAAAAACCGCTCTGCGGCGACCGTTAATCCAGTAATTTTGCTGGCTTGTGCGTTAAATTTGCTAATATCGCCGCTAACGTAAAATTTATTTGTGATATTTTTGTCAACCGAATTTTTGTGCATTTTGTGAATGGTTAAGTAGTTGTTAGTTTCAACTAACGCCGCCTGTGCCATATCTATTAGGTGGACATTTGGCAAAATTTGCTGTATTTGCTCGCTTAGCAGGGGATAATGCGTACAGCCCAAAATTAGCGTATCGATTAAATCGATTAAGTTGGTTGAATTTTGCTGATTTTGCTGATTTTGCGAAAAATCTGACCATTTATGCAAATAAGCCGCCGCAATTTGCTGCGATATTACCGTATTTGCAAGCCCTGCCTCGATAATCGGCACAAAAAGCGGACAAGCCGCCGTTTGCAACTGTATAATATCAGCCTTATCAATTTCGTTATTTTCCGCAAGTTTGCGTTGAAAAAAGCCGCTTTTTATGGTGGCCTCGGTGGCAATAACGCCAACTTTGCGTTTGTTGTGTTGCTTGCAAAACTGCAAACAGGCGGCTATTCCTGGCAAAACCACATCTATTAGCGGAACGGCGAACATTTTCCGCAAATCTGCCATTACATTGGAACTTATCGTGCCACAGGCGACAATTATTAACTTAACATTATGCACATCTTGCAAAAAAGCGATTATCTGCTTGCCGTAAAGCCGCAAAGTATCAACATCTTTTCCGCCATAAGGAACTCGCGCGGTGTCGCCTACGTATACAAAATTTTCCGCTGGTAAAAGCGTTTTTAGTGCATTTACTGCTGTTAATCCGCCTAAACCAGAGTCAAATATTCCTATTGGGCTGTTTTTGTTATTATTCATGTTGTTTCCTCTATTTTCTTTTGTTTTTGCAAAATTTTGGCTTGCTGATTATTTTCTGATTATTTGCTGATTATTTGCTAACCGTGCGGAATTTTCGCCAACTCTACCAAAATATCCAACACGGCATCAAGCGGAATGCCGCTTGCCGCCCACATCATGGCGAACATACTTATCGGAGTAAAGCCAGGAACTGTGTTGATTTCGTTGAAAATTACCTGGTTAGCCGCTTCGTCCCAAAAAAAATCCACGCGCGCAAAACCGTGTCCACCCAATTCCACAAAAATTTTTTTCGCCGATTGCTGTATTTCTTGCGAAACCTCTTCGGGAATATCGGCGGGAACTAGCGTTTGCGAGTTGTTATCGTTATATTTTGCATCGTAATCGTAAAAATCGGCGGCGGCTACAATTTCGCCAACAACCGATACTTTAATATCGTTGCCAGTGCCGATAACGCCGCATTCTAGCTCTCTGCCGATAATCGCTTTTTCTGCGACTATTTTTTCGGAAAAATATGCCGCTATTTCCAAGGCTTTCATTAGTTCCGCTTTGTTGCGGGCTTTGCTTATTCCAATCGATGAACCCGTGTTCGCTGGCTTGATAAAACACGGATAACCCAACTGATAGCGTATTTTTTTTGCAATTTCGTCAAACTCCAGTTCGTCCGCCGCCTTAAACGTTAGATATTTTGCCTGTTTTAAGCCCGCATTTTTGGCGATAATTTTAGTAAAATGCTTATCCATGGCAAGTGCAGAAGTCGCCACGCCGCAACCCACAAAAGGAATCCCCGCCAGGCGGCAAAGTCCTTGTATAGTGCCGTCTTCGCCGTTAATGCCGTGCAGCACAGGAAACACAGTATCCACAGGAATAATCCGCACAGTTTCGCCAACTATGCGTAACAAGCCTTTTGTCGTCCTATCGGGGCTTAATATCGCCTCCACGCCGAATTTATCCCAATCAAGGTTTAGCAAATTGGCAAAAGGCCCGTCGTAAAGCAACCATTTCCCCTCTTCGGTTATATAAACGGGAATAACGTTGTATTTTTTGGTTGACAAAGTGTTGATTACCGTGTTTGCCGACACTTTTGATATATCATGCTCTGGCGAAACGCCGCCGAACAGTACAAGAATATTTTTTTTCTCCATAAAAACCCTTTCCTAATCTTTCTTAATCTTTCCCAATCTTTCTTAATGCGTACAAATTTTGAATGCTAGGCAAATTCTCGCAAAAAAGCCCCTTGACAATTAGCCAATATAATAATATAGTATCAGATAAGAGAAAATTTTACAACAGAAGATTAACGAAAGGTGCGTAATTATTATGAAATATTTGAGAGATGTGCGGGAAAACGACCGAATTATGGAGCATTATTTGTGTAAGCAAAAGCAGATATTAAAATCAAAAAGCGGCAACACGTATTATTCTTTGAAATTGCAAGATAAAACGGCGATGATAGATGCAAAAGTTTGGGATATTCACAACGATATTGGCAATTTTGACGAGAACGACGTTATAAAAATAGATGGAACGGCGTTAATTTTTAATGGAGAACCGCAAATAAAAATCAATCGTTTACGCAAAAGTTTGGAAAACGAGTACGTTCTTAGCGAACTTATTCCGCACACAGAAAAGGACATAAACGAGTTATACGGCAAATTGCTGGGTTTTATAGATGCCATAAAACAGCCGCAGTTACGGCAAATGCTAGAAAATATCGTAATGGAACACCCCGTTATATCTCGGGAAATACAAACGCATTCCGCCGCCAAGCAGATGCACCACAACTACATGGGCGGCTTGCTAGAGCATACAATCGCAGTGCTAGAAATATGCGACTTTTTGGGCAAACGTTACAAAGGCGTTGACCACGATGTTTTGATAGCCGCGGCAATTTTGCATGATATTGCCAAAATATTTGAACTATCGCCAATGCCAATCAACGATTACACGGACGACGGGCAAATGTTGGGGCATATTTACATGGGTGCAGAATTAGTAGCAAAAGAAAGTGCGAAGATTTCGGGCTTTCCGCACACACTAAAAAGTTTGTTGCAACACGCCATTTTGGCACATCACGGCGAATACGAATTTGGGTCGCCGAAGTTGCCCATGACGATAGAAGCGTTGATTTTACACGCCGCCGATAATTTGGACGCAAAGGCAAAAGTTTACGAAGATATGATTGCTAATAATAAATCTGGCTCGCCTTGGGCGGGGTATCATAAACTTTTGGGGCGATATTTGCGTGGCTCGGGATATGATAACTCGTAATGCGGGTTGGTCGCCCGTCCCATCTGGTTTACAATATTTCAATAAAAGTATACACAGGTGGAACGGGTGCCCGTTTGCCCAAGCAAAAATTTAACCCTAACATTCAATTTTCATATCGCCAAACTTAATCCATTCACGAGACCGCATAAATTCCGATACAACCAGAGAAACCACAGCAGGAAGAATAACAGAAACAACCGCTAATCCAATCCAATTAAATGCGGTGGGTTCAATCGCCGCCGCACCCGCAGAAATAGCCGCCTCGGACGGCGAAAACCAGCCTGTTATTATTCCAATCGGTCCAACCAAGCCAGCCGTGCCCATTCCCGATGCAATGGCGGGACCGTTCATTTGCATACCAAAAACCATGATGGCTACAGGCCCATTTATCAAAGATGCCACTATTGCTGGAATACAGATAGTCGGTTTTTTTAGCAAGTTCGGTATTTGCAACATGGAAGTACCCAAGCCCTGTGCCATAAGTCCGCCGATTTTGTTTTCACGGTAAGATGCAACCGCAAAGCCAACCATATGAGCGGCACAACCTGCCAAAGCCGCCGCTCCAGCGACTCCTGTTAGGCTAAAACTTGCCGCCAACGCCGCCGAACTTATGGGCAAAGTTAAAGCAAGCCCCATTATCGCCGACACGAGCGAGCCCATTATAAGTGGGTTTAGTTCCGTTGTTACCATAACAAGCCGCCCTAACTGAATTGCCGCCGAGCCGATAGGTGGCGCGATGATTCCTGCTACAAACACGCCGACTACAATCGTTACAAAAGGCGTTAAAATAATATCCACGGGCGTTGTCTTGGAGACCAGCTTACCTGCGTAACTCGCCACAATCGCAACGAAAAAAACCGCCAACGGCCCACCCGCACCGCCAAGCACGTTTGCCGCCGCACCCACCGCCAACAACGAATACATTACAAAAGGCGGAGATTTCAAGGCATATCCCACCGCCAAAGCCATAGCCGCCCCTGTAACTCCAGTTGCATAGTTTGCGTACTCTTGCAGGAAAGCAAGTGCTGTTACCTGTTCGCCCAACGTTCGCATTATCGTGCCAATCAACAGCGATGCAAACAGTCCATGTGCCAATGCACCCATAGCTTGCACAAAAATAATGTTTAGCGAAATTTCAATGTTTTGTTTCTTCAAAAATGCTTTCATAAAAATTACCCCCTTATGGTTTGTGTTTGTTTTAGTTGATGTTGCCATTGAAAATTTTTTATATGGCTTATCTGAATTATTATATAATAATTTTTTGGGGAAGTCAAGGGGGTTGGGTGGATTTTGGTTTTTTAGTACCGCACTATGCCGCAATATCCACAAAAAATCCAGATATTATCACGCAAAAAAAAAACGGCGAAGAAACCTCCGCCGTTCAACTTCCTAAAACAAATACGGATCCAACCGCTTAATACTATGCTTATCCAGCCGCGCCAAATCCTCCACAACATACCGATTGCCGTCAACATCAAAAATAATTAGGCTAATATCCGACAGCATTCTAATATTGCGGTTGACATCTTTCACCGCACAATTTTTGGAATACTCCTTGCCGCTTTTGTTCTGCACTCGCATTTCTATATAGACATATCCCAGTTTATCCTTTACCGACAATATTTCTAGCACTTTCGGCGAGTAATAGCGGTTGTCCAGTTCGTTTATGACGATATTTTTTTGCTCGCCTTGCAGTTGGTCAACCTCTTTTATTATTGCGATTTCCTTGTTTTCGTGGTCTGCTACCGAGATGTACTTCATCGGCTCTTTTATGGGCAACGACCGCCGCAACACAATGTGCGGATAATCTTCGCCCGCATATCGCAAGCCTGTAAATCCGCCGTCCGTTACGTAAAATTCCGCCTTGCCCACGTCCATTAGTCCAATATCTGGCTCTTCCATTCAAATCACTCCTGTTTCTGAATTTTCCAAATCCTCTTAAATGCTGCCAATCCGCCTATGTTAAAGCCTTTTTGTCCCATAAGCGGCTGGCTTTTTGCACCGAATTGCGAGTGTTTTCGAAAATCTCCAACTCCAATATTTCAGCCACAGAAAACCAACCGACAGCGTCAACCTCAATCTCCTGCGACTTTGTCTCACAATTTTCGGCTCGGCACAAATAAACCAAATCAATAAGATTGTGCAATCCATCGCCCTCAATATCTTCAAAAAACAAAATTTCCATTGGCAACGGCAATTCTATGAGCGTTGGCTCGTGGTCGGCGGCGGTAACGATTTGTGCCGTTATGCCCGTTTCTTCAAAAATTTCACGCAAAGCCGCCACGTTCGGCAATTCGTTTTCATGCACGTGTCCGCCAGGCGGCAACCACACGCCCAATTTTTTATGCTTAATCATCAAAATTTCGCCCTTTCGGTTGAAAACAATGCCCGTGGCTGTAAAATGATTTTCCATAATTTCCCCTAATCCATCGAAATAACTTTCAAGCCCTCCATTTGTATCATAAACAGCTTGTGATATTCCTTTTTCAATTTCATAAGCTCCTCGTGAGTGCCGCTTTCGATAACTTTGCCGTCTTGGATAACCGCCAGGCTGTTGGCATCTTTTAAGGTTGACAAACGGTGGGCAATCGCTATTGTTGTGCGGTCTTTTTGCAGTTGGTTCAACGCCGCTTGAATTTTCCCCTCGG
>WRKK01000289.1 GCA_009782245.1 Defluviitaleaceae bacterium
CACCTGCCCGCTGGCAGGCGGGAGGGGCGAAGTCCCTTGCGAGTCCAGGGCAGCGCCTTGGCGGGTGTGGGCAGCGCCCACGGTTTTGAAGTTAATTTAGAATGGAGGTACAAAAATGACCGAGCAAAGAGTTATTGATATGGTAGCATCGGGACTGTTTACAATAATATTATCGGCTGCCCCGCCGCTGTTGATGGGCTTGGCGGTTGGTTTGATTGTCGCTATATTCCAAACAGTAACCTCTATTCAGGAGCAGACTTTGGCGTTTGTGCCTAAAATTGTGGCGGTGCTAGTTGCGTTGGTTATTTTTGGCCCGTTTATAATTGGGAATATAACGCAATATTTTCGTGAAATAGTTATCAGCTTGCCAGAACTTATAGTACCGTTCTAGTTTGTTCTAGCACTAATTTTTATAAACCAAAACGACCGCAAAATGCTAGAATTAGGAGGTTAGCACAATGGCATCTATTACTGGGTTTGATATTTTAATACAAATGTTTGCACAAATAGATGTTCTTATGCTTATCTTTGTTCGGGTATTGGCTTTCTTTTTGGTGCTACCAGTTATATCTAGCCAGAATATTTGGATGATTGGCAGGTTGTTTTTTGCATTATGCACCACTATTGTAATATTTTTATCGGGTTCGGTGGAAGTGGTTTATTACATGGACACCACTTTGGGCTTTGTTTACGTTATGCTGCTGGAATTTTTGGTAGGCTTGGCTATGGGCTATGTGTTGTTTTTGGTGTTTAACTTGATATTTTTTTCGGGTCAGCTGATAGATTTTCAGATTGGTTTGATGATGGTTAATGTTATGGACCCAATGACACAGGTGCAAGTGCCTGTTACTGGTAATTTGTTTTATTTTTCCATGATAGCGTTACTAGTGGTAACTGGCGGGCTTAACGGCTTTTTGTTGACATTTTTTTACAGCTATACAATTTTGCCCATCGGCACGGCTTTTGTGGTTGGCAACGCACCGCTGGCGTGGTATTTAATAATCCTAATTACAGAATCCACTTTTTTGGCTATACGCATTGCATTGCCCGTGGTTGGCACAATGCTTATAGTAGATGCCTCGTTGGGTATAATGGTAAAAACTGTGCCGCAGATGAATATTTTTGTTGTGGGCTTGCCGCTAAAATTATTTTTGGGGCTGATTATCATTTTTACTGTTATGGTGCCCAATTTAGGCGTTATGCACGAACATATATTCGACATGGCTCTTATGGCTATACGGGAGACAATGATGGGAATGGTGCCGACACAATGACGAAATATAAACACAAACTAGCCAAGCGGACAGAGTTCGGCTTGTGCTATGCACCGAAGAGTGCAAATATAATACCAATGAATTTAAGTTTTTTTGCGGAGGGCAACGATCAGGACAAGGATTCTAAGACGGAGCAGCCCACGCCAAAAAAGCTAGAAAAGGCTCGCGAAGAGGGACAAGTGGCAAAAAGCCAAGAGGTTTCTACTGCGTTATCTTTGCTTGCGATGTTTTTTGCGTTGCGGCTGTTTGGCGGCTGGATACTTGGCAATACGATTAATTTAATGCACTTTAATTTTGGCATTATTCCTGATGCAAACGATGCGATGGCGGCACTTATGGCATCGGGGTATATTGCATTTTTGTTTCAGCGGGTTGTGTTAATTGTTGCACCCATGCTGATTGTTTGCTTTTTGGTTGGCATTATATCTAGCCTAGTGCAAGTTGGCTGGAAACCAACCGCCAAGCCCATGATGCCAAAACTTTCCAAAATGAACCCAATACAAGGTTTTAAGCGGATTTTTTCCATGCAATCGATAGTAAATTTGGCTAAATCGTTGGCAAAGTTTGCCGTTGTTGGCGCGGTGGTTTACGTTATGGTAAGCGACCGAATATCGATGGTGCCTGCGATGCTTAGCATGAACATACTAAATTCCGCAGGATTTATAGTAAATTTGCTGATAGATATGGGGCTTGCCGTGGGAGCGTTGTTTATATTAATCGCATTATTGGATTACGGTTATACTCGATATTCGCACATAAAAAAATTACGCATGACAAAGCAGGAGGTAAAAGACGAATACAAGCAAATGGAGGGCGACCCGCACATAAAAAGCAAGATACGCCAAAAAATGCGCGAGGTTTCCATGCGGCGCATGATGCAAAATGTACCCGAGGCGGACGTTGTTATTACAAACCCCACGCATTATGCCGTTGCCTTGCGTTACGACAACTCCCGAGATAAAGCGCCCGTGCTAGTGGCAAAAGGCCTAGACTTTGCCGCCAAACGCATAAGAGAAAAAGCCAGCGAGCATCACATAACAATAATAGAAAACCCCACAGTAGCCCGCGAAATTTACGCCAAAGTTGAAATAGGCGAAGAAATCCCCTACGAACTATGGGAATCTGTTGTTGAAATTTTGGCGTATGTGTTCAAGTTACGACAACGCGCGGCTTAAAACATTAAAACCGTGGGGCGCTGCCCCACACCCCGCAAGGAGCGCGCCCCTTGACCCGCTAATTTTTTTAATGGGTTTTCGTGTTAAGTTTGTGATGTAAGGGTTAAATTTGCGGGTGGTTTTCCCGTAGGGGCGACCGTCCCCTGCCCGTCGGCAGGCGGGTCGGTCGCCCGTTTTTTCCTATCAATCCAAAAATTCCGCCCCAAAAAAAGCTGTTGCAAAATATTTTTGCAACAGCTTTTTGCTATACGGTTTTGCTTTTAGTTAGACAAGCCAAATATCCCGCTTAATCCAATAAACCTATGCCACCCATCTACAAACATTGACGGTACTGTTGTTACTTGGTTGTTTGCAAACGTGGAGACGTTTAAGGTTGGTGTATCGCTTGCTATGCCTAGCGTTATTTGTCCAACGGGTAGATTGCGTACTGTGCCGCTTGTTGTTGCACTTATGCTAAAGACAAATACTGGGTTGTTGCCTACTGCGTTGCGGAATGTTGCGTTTAGCGAAATTGGCGGCGAGACGGTTACTCTAATGTTGCCGCGCGTGTCGGTTAGCAATGATTGCATGGCGGCGGAATCCAATTCTACTAAAGTGCTGCCTGTTGCTATTTGCAAGGTTGCGTTTGCTTGCACTAGGCGGTTGAGAGCGGTTCTGTTTAGTGTTGCGTTTGCTCCGTTTATATTGTCGCCTGTTGCCTCAACACGGACTACAAAGTTGTTTACGCTTTCACGGGCATCACGGGCACTGGTGCGGATTGCTGTTACTGCTTGATTTATTGCGGCATCTGTAATGTTTAGTGTTGCGATACCACGGGCATTTACACGTGTTGGCAGGTTTACTACTACGTTTGCATCGCTTAGGTTGACATCTACCGTTACTCCTGCCGCCGCTGGTGCTGTGCCTACGGGTATTCTTCTTGTGCTTGGGCGTGGGCGGACTGCTGTCGGGCCTGCGCCTGGTGCTACTATTGGCGGGGTTGGTACTGTTGGAATTATTGTTGGTGGTGCTGGCGGTGGAGTTACTGCGCCGCCGCCGCCTGGACCTGGTGGTGGCGTTACTACGCCAGCCGCATTGTTAGTAAAGTTGAAAGTATAAGCCGTGCCGCCAACCGTAACTACTACGGTGCTTGCTCCTGCGGGAAGTCTGTTGTAATCCATTCCCAAATCGGGCAAGCCAGCACCTGCGGTAACAAACGGAATCCAATGCCAAATGCCGCCTTGGTATGGGTCGGAGTGGACGATTGCGGGTTGCCCGTTTAATGTTGCTGTTACAATAACGCCAGGGGTATGCACGATTGCCGAAATATCCAGCCCTGTGCCACCCGCATGGCCAACGCCCCAACCTGCGGGGATTGTTACATTGTAGCTGAATGTTTCGGGGTTAAATGTAAAGTTTGGCAGATGGGTTTCTACGGCTTGGTTAGCCCAGTGTCCTATGGAGATTCCGTCCCAGTTGATTGCGGGTGGGGTTGGTTCGCCTATTTGGAAGTTAATTGTATAGGTTTGGGTGCTACCGTCTTCTGCTGTTACTGTTATTACTAATGAGTTTACTCCGTCAACTGCACTATCAAGCAGAGGAATAGAGAGAACATATGCCTGTTCTCCAACGAAAAATTCTTCTGGTCGGATTTCTACATTTACACCATTGAATGTTGCAGCTACAGT
This sequence comes from Defluviitaleaceae bacterium, assembly GCA_009782245.1. GTDB lineage: Bacteria > Bacillota > Clostridia > Lachnospirales > WQUN01 > WRKG01. The sequence continues at coordinate 4,117 of WRKK01000289.1, forward strand.
TGCATTTTCATTGCTTGGAACTACTGCTAATCCCAAAACTGGAATGTGTGCCATATCAAAATCGTTGGGTATAGCAACATTATAACTGAACACGTTTGAATTAAATTGCGGCACAAAATTTAATTCCCAGTCAGCTGTGTATAGAAACCAAGCACGCTCTAATAAAGCGTTGTCGCTTAGGTTGCCGCCGCCGTCGTCAAGCTGAAAATTAACTGTATAACTTAATTCAGTTTCTCCATCAGTTGCAAGCACAGTAATTACTAATAGGTTTGCTCCAACAGTAAATGCAGAGGTTGGAATGTTCATAGTAGCCGCAACATTTTCGCCTGTTGACGGAACAACTGGTAATACTGTACCGTTCAACGTTGCACTTAAACTGGAATTCCAATCACTTTGCAATACCGTTAATTGCAAAGTTGCGGGCAATTCAAAATCTTCGGATATTTGAACAGTATAGCTAAATACATTTTGGCTAAATTGTGGCGTGATAGAAAGCTCTGTGTTTAGCAAAGAAATTTGTGTTAAAAAGGCATCATCATTTTCTTCAGGTGGTTCGCCCTCTATAAACACAAAATTGTATATCTGTTCTACAGTTCCATCTGGCGAAGTTACTGTAACTCTTACTGTGTTTTCCGTCATTCCGAAAGCAATTCTTTGAACCATGAGCCGAGCAGGTTCGCCTTGGTTATTAGATGTAGATAAGCCAATAACCATAGAACCTGTGCCAGTTGACGTTTCATAAAGCAATTCCGCAGCTAAAGTGGATTCAAAATCGCCTTGAGTTACATACACATAAAAGTTTCCTGGCATATCAAAAAAACTGTCTACAAAAATTCTATAATTAAATGTGTCCTGTGTAAATAACGCTGGCAACATGGTAAGTTGCAAAGGATTACCGTCCAAATCTGTAAAATTAACAGCTGTCAAAAAGGCGTTATCGCTAAGTTCTGGGGGTGGCGGAGTTTCGGGACCGACTGCTTGGTTGTCAATGTTGAATGTGTGGGTTCTGCCCGAAATATTTATAACTAAAGTATTTAGACCCTCTACAAAGCTAGGATAGCTATTGTCATAAGGGCGGTCTGCAAAAATGTTAATCCTATTGCTCCAATCTGACGGCAATTCTACATCGTTTAGAGTTATTGTTAGAGTGTGAGCGGAATAAGGAACTCCTATATTCACAGTTAAAAATGGGCTAATCCCCTCCGCAAAATCGGGAGGTAAAACTGTATTATGTGCCGTTGATGTCAAAAGTTGTTGAACATTATGCAGACTTACCCCTGGTAGTGCTGGAAAAAAGCTAAGACTGTAAAGAAAAGTGCTACCAGATTCTGGAGGTGTTTCGGGTTCTTCGCCGCCCACTCTAATCATAAGATTATATGTGCGGTTGTAGTTCGTATCTTGTGAGGTTACAGAGATAGTGAAATTGTTGTCGCCGTCCACAAGTTGCCCAAGTATATTAAATTGAAGATAGGCGTATGGTGCTGTTGCAGGTATTGAAGGATTAATTATAGTGCCATTTAATGTCAAAACAACAGCAGATTGGTAATTGGCGGGCTGTACATTTAAGGATAAAGAGGAAACATCGCTAAGTACTGGTATGTGGGCAACATAATAATTTATGCGTTGGTCAAAACGTGGCGAAAGGCTGATGTCAGCATTGGTCAGAAAATCAATATCCGTCAAATAAGCATTGCTCGCAATGCCGCCGCCGCCGTTATCGATGTTAAATGTTAGCGTTATGCCAAATGTTTCATATACCAAAACATTCATACCAGAGGTTAAAGTGTGATATACCGTTTCTGGGTTAGATGGTACAAAACTATTGTCTAATGCCAAGATTGTTGATACATACGTCGTTTGGTTTGTCATTGTTGGAATGTTCCCTGGAATACTCTCTACTTCATTGTCGTTTAATGTTACCGTAATTGGAAATCTCTCTCCAGTATCAAGATTTAGAACGGTATTTACATTAAACCAAATACGTATAGCACGCCCAGTCCCTACTGCGGGTACACTAGGGTTAGAATCCGCAGGCAAAAATATATTATATACGCCCTCTTCATCGCCGGGTCTAACATCTATTAAACTCGGCTCTATCGTAAAATTCAAAAAATTCATAGGTTGCGGCGTTTGGAAAGATTGCCCAACAGGTGTAATCGGTGCAGATGGTGCAGACGTTTCAGGTCTTGCGGGCAAACTTGGCAATGTTGGAAAAATCGGCACTTCCTGCTCGATAATGTAAGTGTTGCCGCCAGGGTGCGTAACTACAATGTTGCCGTCCTCGTTTGCACCAACTTCTGGCGTTGGGAATGTGAACTCGAAGTCTGGGTCGGTGTAATCGTTGCCGTTTTCGTTGTCTTCGTTGTCGCCGTCTTCGTTGTCGCCGTTGTCAGCGCCGTTTTCGCCGTCTTCGTTGTCGCCGTTGTTGCCTGTTTCATTTTCGTTATTGTTGTTTTCGCCGTTATTTTCGTTGTTGCTTGTTTCGTTTTCGTTGTTATTATTTTCGCCGTTATTTTCGTTGTTGCTTGTTTCGTTTTCGTTGTTGTTATTTTCGCCGTTATCTTCGTTGTTGCCTGTTTCATTTTCGTTGTTGGCGTTGTTGGCGTTATCGCCGTTATCTTCGTTGCCGCCGTTTTCTGTTCCGTTTTCGGCGGTATTTTCGCCGCCGTTTTCGTTAGTTGGGTGTTCAACAATCGGGTTGCCGTCTTCGTCAAGCACAGCAGAGCCATCTTCAACAACTACGCTCGGCGTTGGAAAAAAGAAATCGGCATCTTCTGCAAAGGCGTTAAACGGGTTAAAAGCAACCAACGCAAAAGACATCACTAGTGCAAGCGATACCGCTATTGCACGTTTTGTTTTACTAAATTTCATAAGAGCCTCCTATTAAAAATAAAATTATAAATTTGTTGCGGTTGGGTTGAAAATTTTCACTTCCTTTCGCCAAATTTTGCAACACAACCATTATAACTAAAGGCTTTTGTGAAAGTACAGTGCTGACAGCACACTTTTTGGAAAATTTTTCGTGATAAAATAGGGAAGAACTGGCATTTTAGGAATTGTAAAAATAATGTAAATTTTGTGTAAAGGGGTTGGCGGGGAATTTTGGCTTGCGTGGTTGGGTTTAATGTGATATTATTGTAATGTTGGTATGGCAAAAAATTTTGGAGGTGCTTTTATGGCGAATGTGAATGTTACAATAGACGACAGCACAAAAGAGCGAATGGAAGAATTGTTAAATCATTTTGGGTTGACAATAGATGTCGCAATAAAAATGTTTTTTACACAAGCAATACGAGAGCAAGCCCTGCCGTTCAATTTGAAGTTGACAGACGAAGAAATTTTTTACAGCAAAAGCAATGTGGAGCATATATTGCAGGGGATACGCCAGTTGGAAAATGCGAATTTGTAAGAAGACGTATTCAACAAGCAGTTATTTCAACGTAGGGGCGGATATTCACCTGCGTACATTTAAGTTAAATCGGAATGGGAAAACGGGCGACCGAGGACGGTCGCCCGTCCTCAAATCCCCAATGTTTCAATAAAAGTGTACGCAGGTGGCGGGTCGCCCCCTACGTCAATATTATCGTCAACCTTACTTAATACTCCGCTGCCCGAAAAGCCCTACTACCCTGTATTTTATACACCGACAAATCCTCCTCGTTTATCTCAAAGTAAATTTTGGATTTTCCCATATCAATAAATTGGTTAAAATGGGCAAGAACCGTTAAACCCAATAAGCTAAAGGTGCTTTTGGGGCTAATGGGCGTAAAACACGATACATTTTCAACGGAAAATCCGCCGATAAACAAATAGGGCAGTTGCCAAATATGCCCAGGCACGGGGTTTCCGTACGTTCCCATAGTATAGTCTGTCATTTCGATTTTGGAGTTGGCTATTTGCAACTCTTCAAAATGCCACCTGTTTATAATTGTCATAGATGCACCTGAATCGTACACAAAATTAATTTTAGTTTCCGCTCCTGCTAAAGAATTTATCGCCAAAACAGAAACCATCATATGGTTTCTTTCAATGGCAAAACCCTCCGAATGTGCGGGGTAAAATGTCTTGTTAATCACAATCAAAATCCTCCTCAAAATCCTCATCAAAATAGAAAAACTCGGGCATTGGAAAGGTGCTGTATAACAGCGTAGGTTTCCATTCAGGATAAACATCTGTGCTAAAAAGCCCTTTTTCCAAATCGTCCTCTTCCAGCAACATAAACGGATAACCCCCATGATTACCGTGGGTTTCGTTCAAATCTTTGTACTTGCCTATCCAAACCATGTAGTTTGGGTATTTTTCCAGTATCTCCTTGCAACTCATGTATACTGGGTTGTCTATTTTAATCATGTGTATCGCTCCTTTATGCTAAAATTTTGCAAATTAAATTTCCGCTTGCGTTGGGATAGGCTGGCGAAAGCCCACATTTCACTCCGCCAGCCACAGCACCCGAAAATCCCCACGCAAACTATTATCCCTAAAAACAAAATAACTACGCCCAGCAATTTCAACAATTTCGTCATAATCGTCCAGCTGGCGTAAATCTTCCGTGCGGTCGCTGTCCGTGAAAATAATCTCGCCGTGCAGAGTGCCGCCGATTGTAAGTTCGTCCGTCAGCAGCGGGAAACCTTGCGGCACTTGAAAGTCTTCGGGCGCGAGTTCAAAATGGGCACTGCCGCCAATGTCGCCGCCTACGGTTATTCTGTTTTCGCCGAACCGCAAATTTACATCGCCGCCAACGTTGCCCCGCACCGCCATGTTGTTTGTGCTGTTTGCCAAAATTGAGCCGCTTAAATTGCCCGATATATCCACCGTGCTTTGCGATGTCTGCAAAACGGGAACATCAAGGTCGCCGAGAATTGTCAACCCGCTTTGCAAAATGTTTATCATGCTGCCGCCCGAAATATTTGAGATTGTCAACTCGGATTCGCGCATTTCTAGTATGCTGAAATTGTTGCTTGCTCGCACAATGTTGAACTCGCCGCCGCCGATAATGCCCACGCTAACGCCCTCCAGCCACAGCGGAATGTGCCCGCCTGGGTTTGCTATCAAAGTTAGGTCGCCGTGCACTAGGTCAAATGTGATGTTTTCGCCGTTTTCTATTATAATGTTTGCGTACTGCCACTCGATAGAGTTCGCCAAAACGATTGTCGTTGTGCCGTTTGGCGGAATTGCCGCCAGTGCCGCCGCTAGTTCGGGCTGGCTGCTTACGGTCATAATCTCGGCAAAATTTATTATTGGAGGATTTTCCGCTGGCGTTTCCTGGGCTAAAAAAGTCTCGGGCGGCGGACTTTCGCTGTTAAGAAAATTATTCCAAAAAATCGTGAAAGCCAACAAAAGCAAGCCTGCGGCGAATCCTGCGGCAAAAAGCGGAATTGCCCTTGACTTTTTGTGAAGTTGCCGCTCTAGCTGTTGGATATTTTTGTAACGCCGCTTGGGGTCTAGCTGTGTGCAGTTTTGGATAATTTTTTTATAGCGGCGGTTCGGCAGTTTCGCCAGCCGTGCAATCTCGGGCGAGCCAGTGAGCAGTTCGGCAAAAATAACGCCAACCGCATAAATATCGGTGCGTGGCTCGGAGGCGGAATAGCCGTATTGTTCGGGTGCGGCATAGCCAGGCGTGCCTATTAGCGTTGTATCACGAAGTTGGTTGGGTTTAACGTCTTTTGCGGCGTTAAAATCGAGCAACTTTACCACGCCGTCCGCCACAATAATGTTGCTGGGCTTGACATCTCGGTGGATAATGGGCGGATTTTGGCTGTGCAGCACGTTGATTGCCGCGCAAAGCTGCAAAATCCAGTTTACGGCGGTCTCTTGCGAGATTGGCTTGTCGGCGGCATCGATTATCTCGGCAAGCGTTTCGCCCTGTACGTATTCTTCGTATGTGCGAAAAGTGGCGGTTTCGTCTGATTTGTCCAGTTCTTCGGATATTATTTCCACGCCCAAAATTTGCACTAAATTGGGGTGGTGCAAGTTCAGCAGTTGCGAGTACAGGTTTTCGTTTTTGGTGCTAATCGTTTTTTGGGCGACCAGCTGTTGCGTGGTTTTGTGCTGTAGCACCATAACATCGCCGCCGATGTTAGTAAGGGCGGCGTAATCGTTCGGGTTAAACCCGTCAGCAAATTTTTTCATTTTCACACCTCTATGATTGTGATATAATAATTATATGGTAGAAACACACGGTAGTCAAGCAAAATAAAAGGAGGTGAAAGACCGTTGTTAAGTGGATTAGTTGGAATTTTTACCCCCCCCCCCCCCC
>WRKK01000290.1 GCA_009782245.1 Defluviitaleaceae bacterium
GGTCGCTCGTTTGCCCCCCAACCAATCCGCCCGTTGTGCCCCCAACAAATCCCGCCCGTAGGGGCGACCGTCCTCGGTCGCCCGTTGCCCACCTGTCGGCGGACAGGTGAAACCCCCAACGGCAACGCTCCCGTTGGTTGGGAACAAACGGGCGACCGACCCGCCTACCGGACGGGTGGGGCAGCCTGCCCGCCAGCAGGCGGGCGCCCCACGGTTTTGAACTTGATTTAGAGGAGATTTTATGAAAATACTAGCACTAGAAACATCGGGTAAGGTGGCGAGTGTGGCTATTGTGGAAAATGATAGTGTGCTGGCGGAGTATAGCAGTAGTACCGCCAAAAAACACGCCGAAACGCTTATGCCGATGATTGAATCGGTGGTTGCGGTGGTTGGCGGCTCGGTGGAAGATTTGGATTTTATTGCTTGCACTAGCGGGCCTGGCTCGTTTACTGGCTTGCGAATCGCCGCAACCACCGCAAAAGGACTGGCTTTTGCCGCCAATAAACCGCTTGTCGCCGTGCCAACTTTAGATGCAATGGCTTTTTCGTCAGAATTGGCGGATTTAGCGAACTTTATTGCTTTAGTGAATATGCAAAATGTTTTGGCGAATTTGTGGCTTGTGCCAATGATAGACGCACGGCGCGAACAGGCTTATTCCGCATTTTATTGCAATGGCAACCGCATAGGCGAATATATGGCAGAACCCGTGGTTGACATAGTTAATGCACTAAAAACTAAAATATCCGCTAACGATAAAGTCGTGTTTTTAGCAGATAGTGCTAATATCGCAAATATGCTTGGCGGCTTGGAAAATACAGGCGTTTTGCCGAAATCTTTGGTTGTTATGGCGAAAATATCCGCCGCAAGCGTTGCCCGTTGTGCAAAATATATTGTAGCCGCCAATGCCGCCAATATTGACCAATATCACGAAAGTAATTTTTCGCTAATGTACATTCGCAAGCCGCAAGCCGAACGAGAAAAAGCCGAACGTGAGCAAAATATCCCGTGATACACGCAATGTTTGATAAAAAAAGTGAATCTGGCGAAAACAGTAAAAATGGCGAAAATGGCGAAAATGGCAACAATAATAAAAACGGCATAATCCAATGCGAAACAATCAAAATAACCAAAATGACCCCCGAACATATTCCGCAAATACACGCAATAGAAACGGCAGTTTTTGACGATCCGTGGTCGCTGGCGGCACTGGCGGGAGAACTGAACAATCCGCACGCAATGTATATAGTTGCAGAAAAATCCGCCGAAATAGTCGGATATGCGGGTATGTGGCACGTTGTCAACGAGGGGCAAATTATAAATATAGCAACCGCACCGCAATATCGCAAAAACGGCGTGGCATCGCTATTACTGGAGCATCTTATACAGCTGGCAACTTGCCATGAAATGATGGGGCTAACTTTAGAAGTGCGGCTAAGCAATATCCCAGCCCAAAAATTGTACCAAAAATACGGCTTTCAGCAGGAGGGAATCCGCAAAAATTATTATGCGGCAACAAAAACCACGCCCCGCGAAGATGCAATAATTATGTGGAAATATCTAATATAACTACCATAACCAGCATAACTAGAAAAAATTAGGAGAACCAACTTGATAAAACTAAAATGGAATCAGCTAAAATATTTTTACGAGCCAACTAAGGTTGACAAAACCCCAAAAAACAGCCAACCTTTCGGGCTTATCGGGCAAAACCGAGCCATACAAGCGTTGTCGCTGGGCTTAACTGTAAAATCCGCTGGCTATAATATTTTTGTTGCTGGCGAGCCAGGCGTTGGGCGTAATTCTTTTGCCAAAAAACTTGCCAAACAACAAGCAAAAACCGAGCCAACTCCGCCCGATTTGCTGTATGTTTACAACTTTGCTAACCCTAAAAGCCCAAAATTGCTAACTTTGCCCGCTGGCGAGGGGCGTGTGCTAAAAAAATATATGGCGGATTTTTTGCAACGCATTAAACACGAATTGCCAAAAATTTTTGCCAGCAAGGATTTTGAAACCAAAAAAAATTCTATCCTAAAAATTTACAACCGCAAAAAGGACGAAATTATCCGCAAAATAGCCGCCGAAGCAAAGGAGCAAAGCCTGGCAATAAAAATTACCAACATGGGAATTTACTTTCTGCCAATAATCAACGGCGAAACCCTCGCAGAAGACCAATATGACGAACTAACCCACGAACAATGGGAGATAATATCGCAAAACTCCGAAACTATCCAAAAAAAATCCAGCGAGGCGATGCACCTTATAAAAGAAACGGAAAAAATTATCCGCAAAAACGTTGACAATCTGGAATACTCCACGGGGCTTTTTGCCGTGGGGCATTATATGGCAACTTTAATGTCAACCTACGCAGACCAGCCAACCGTGCTATCCTACCTTAAAGCCGTTAAAGAGGATATTTTGGACAACATAACCGATTTTATTTCCGACGAACAAGAAGAAGAGGAAAACGCGCCGCAATATGCACCGTGGCAACCCCGAAAACCCGCCGAAGATATTTACAACCGATACCGCATAAACCTGCTAACCGAGCATAAACCCAACAGCGGCGCGCCCGTCGTTGTCAGCATAAACCCAACCTACACAAATTTAATAGGCGAAATAGAATACGACAACGAACACGGAAATTTGTCAACCGATTTTACAAAAATTACCTCTGGGCTGTTGCACGATGCAAACGGCGGTTATTTGATTTTGCAAGCACAGGATATTTTGCGCGGCGGCTGGGACGGGCTACGAAACGCCCTAAAACGGGGCAAAATTAAAACCGAAACATCTCGTGATTATAACAACATGACAATATCGGAAATAACGCCAGAACCCGTTCCGTTAAACGTTAAAATTATCATTATTGGCGATATGTGGTACTACGATTTGCTGTGCGAAATTGACGATTATTTTGAAAAATTTTTCAAAATAAGGGTAGATTTTGACGACAGCTTAAAAACGCAGCACGTACAGCAAGTGGCAAATTTTATAAACGAGTACGCAAAAACCGTAAAAAAATCAGCAATAACGCCCAAAGCGGTGGCAATTTTAATAGAACACGCCGCCCGTCTAGCCGAACGGCAAGATCGCATTACAGCCAGTTTTGGCAAGCTAACGGATATTATCAACGAGGCATTAGTGCTAGTTGCACAAGAAACGCACATGAATGAAAAAACAGCCGACCCGCCAAAAATAGCGGTTAAGCACATAGAAACGGCAATAAAAAACCAAATATACCGCCTAAATATGTACGAAGAAGATTTAGTTGAAATGATAGAAGACGGCAGCATTATGATAGACACCGCTGGCGAAAAAGTGGGACAAATTAACGGGCTTTCGGTAATAGATACGGGCGATTACGCCTTTTCTAAGCCGTCAAAAATAACAGCGACAACTTACATGGGAAAATCGGGGATTGTCAACATAGAAAAAGAGGCGGAAATGTCGGGCAGTATTCACGATAAGGGTATTCAAGTTTTAATTGGCTATTTAGGGCAAACGTACGCCCAGGATTTTCCGCTAACGTTATCGTGCCGCATCGGCTTCGAGCAAAATTACGGCGGAATAGACGGCGATTCCGCATCTAGCACCGAGTTGTACGCCGTGTTATCCAGCCTAGCAGACCTACCAATACGCCAAGATATAGCAGTAACAGGCAGTATCAACCAATTTGGCGATATTCAGCCGATTGGCGGCGTTACATACAAAATCGAGGGCTTTTTTGACCTATGCGCCAAACGAGGATTAACAGGCACGCAAGGTGTTATTATCCCGCACCAAAATATCCGCGATTTAGTGCTAAAAGACGAAGTAATAACAGCAGTAAAAGCCGAAAAATTCAGCATTTACGCAATAAAGCACATAAACGAGGGCATTGAAATACTAACAGGCCACAAAGCTGGCAAACCAGACAAAAACGGCCGCTACGAGGTTAATTCTGTCCATAACCTAGTGCTAAAAAAATTGCGAAGTTATCACAAAAAAGTTATGAAAAGTGAGTGAAAAGATTAAAACCGTGGGGCGCTGCCCCACACCCCGCTAAGGGCGCTGCCCTTAGAACCCGCAAGGAGCGCGCCCCTTGACCCGCTAAAAGTTTTAATGGGTTTTCGTGGAAATTTATGATGTAATGGTTAAATTTGCGGTGGTTTTCTCGTAGGGGCGGATATTATCCGCCCGAAAGCCACAACTGGCGGATAATATCCCATTTGCAAAATGCTCCTACGAAAATTCAAAAAATATGCACAATTTTCGTTTAACATTCTTAACAAACTTAGCGGGTCAAGGGGCGCGCTCCTTGCGGGTGTGGGCAGCGCCCACGGTTTTGCACTTAAAAATTAAGGGGGTGGTTTTTTGTTAAGAGTTATTGAAAATTTTATTGCGTTTGTCGTTCGCAAAAAGAATGGCGATTATTTGCGGTTTGACCCGCAGGCTGATTGTAGGTTGCCTGATAGTTGCGATAAAACGGGGGCGCTTATGATGTATGTGCATATCCCGTTTTGCGAGCAGTTGTGCAATTATTGCTCTTTTCATAAGGTTGAATTTGATGAGGGGCTGGCGAGAGATTATTTTGATGCGTTAAAAGCCGAAATTTTGCTGTATAAACGGCAAAATTACAACTTTAGGGCGGCTTATTTTGGCGGCGGTACTCCAACTATTTTGTTGCCGCAACTGCTGGAGGTTATCTCGCTGATAAAATCGGTTTTTGATATTGCCGAAATATCCGTTGAAACTAACCCAAACCACCTAACCCACGAACATTTAACGCCGTTGCAAGAAATTGGCGTTAATCGGCTATCGGTGGGGGTGCAATCGTTTGACGATGCTATTTTACAGGCAAGTGGGCGTTTTCATAAGTATGGCGGCGGCACAGCTATACAAGCCAAAATTTCCCAGTTTAGTGGCTATTTTCCCACGTTTAATGTTGATATGATGTTCAATTTTCCTAACCAAACCGCCGAATCGCTACAGCAGGATTTAGCGATTATCCAGGGCTTAAACGTTAGCCAAGTTACGTATTATCCGCTAATGGTTTCCGCCAGCACCCAAAAAGCCGTAAAAAAAGCCATGGGAACAGTAAACAATCAACGGGGCAGATTGCTATACAATATGATAACTACGGCGTTGCAGCCCAATTATTACCACGGCACAGCATGGTGCTTTAACCTGAAAACCAACAAAAACAACTTGGTGGACGAATACGTCATAAATTATGACGAATACGCTGGCATTGGCAGCGGCGCAATCGGCTATTTGGGCGGCAGCGTTTACGCCAACACATTCAACATACCCGAATACATAAGCCGCATTACCCGCCACGAACTACCCATCATCGCTCGCCGCAACTTTACCCTAAATGAGCAACTTTTGTACGATTTTTTAATGAAACTTTTTGGTATGTCGTTAGATTTGACAGCAGTCGCAAAATATCATAAAATAAGTAAGTCGTATGCTGTTGCGTGGCTTTTGCCCGTTGTTCTGTTTTTTATGCTGATAGGTGGGCTAAAAATTCAGCCGCCGTGGCGACCGCTACAACTGAAAAATCCCTATTATTGGGTAATTATGATGCGTGAATTTTTTACATCGGTAAATAATTTTAGGGATTATTGCCGTGCGGTTGAAATGTCAACCGACTGAAATGAAAAATGCGGGTCAAGGGGCGCGCTCCTTGCGGGGTGTGGGGCAGCCTGACCGCCGTCAGGCGGGCGCCCCACGGTTTTGAACTTGACTTAGTAAAAAGAGGTGTTAATTTTGAGCAATATCTTAGAAATGCGTAAGGAATATATGCTCCCGTGTTTGGGCTATTTTTACAAAGAGCCGCCCGTGTTTGTATCGGGAAAAATGCAATATTTATACGATAACAACGGCAAAAAATATTTGGATTTTTTCGCGGGCGTTTCGGTTATAAATTGCGGGCATTCCAACCCGTTTATACTAAAAAGAACCATATCCCAGCTAGAAAAATTACAGCACGTGTGCAATATTTACCTAACAGAGCCTGTGGTTGAACTTGCTAAAAAAATGTCGCAAATATTGCCAGGAGATGCCGCCAAAAAGTCATTTTTTGTGAACTCTGGCACGGAGGCGGTTGAGGGGGCGTTGCTGCTGGCACGGCTGGCAACCGAAAAATCCAGGTTTATTGCGTTAAACGGCTCTTTGCACGGCCGCACTTATTTAACTAGTGCCGTAACGGCTATTCCAATGTGGCGAACAGACCCGTTTTTGCCGTCCGAAAACATCGCCACTTTTTTGGACACCAGCAACTACGAAAAGGCAGTAGAGCAGTTGGCAAACATTTTACGCACCAGCCAAGATTTCGCCGCCTTTATCGCCGAGCCAATACAGGGCAATGCGGGTATAATAACGCCGCCCGACTGGTTTTTTTCGCAGATAAGTGCGTTGCTAAAACAGCACAACGTGCTATTTATAGCGGACGAAATGCAAACTGGTTTTGCCAGAACGGGGAAAATGTTCGCAATAGAGCATTACAACGTTGTCCCCGATATTGTGGCGTACGGCAAAGCGTTGGGAAATGGCATACCATGTGCGGGTTTTTCGGCGGCGGCGGATATTGCCGATAAATTTACCAAGCCGTCCGCCTCAACTTTGGGCGGAAACCCAGTATCTTGTGCAACGGCGCTGGCAGTTTTGGAATACATTGAAACCGAAAATTTGCTGGAAAAAGCCCAAAATTTGGGCGATTTGCTAATGCGGAAATTGGCAAACCTGCAAAAAAAACACGGCATTATAAAAAATGTTCGTGGCAAAGGGCTAATGCTCGGCGTAGAACTAGAAACCGCCGAACAAGTGGATTTTGTGCTGGAAACCGCAAAAACAGAGGGCGTTATATTAGGCAGAAACGGCATAACCCGCAACGTAATTGCGTTACAGCCGCCACTAATCATAACAACCGAAAATGTTGCAACAGCAATAGCCACTTTAGACAACGCACTAACCGCCATTTACGCCCATTCTAGCAAGCCATGAAAAATTTTATTGTAAACAATGCCGATTTAATAGGCACAATCCTAACAAGAACAATGCAAGCGGTGCATACCGTTGTTTTAACAACCGTACCGCCCCTAAAACTAGGCATAGAGCGGCGTTTTTTGCAAAACAGCCTAGCAAGCAAGCCTATAAAAGGCTTTATTTACGGGCAACGAAAAACCCCGCAACGGCATCTTAAAATTGGCGCTGCTGGCAACGGCGGAAATCACGGTTGCGGGCCAGTTGCATTGTATAATGCAATGTTGTGTTTATACTCAAATGACTTCAAAACCGTGGGGTGCTGCCCCACACCCCGCAAGGACGCGCGCGCCCTTGACCCGCCTTTTTTTAGTTGGATTGGTATAGCAAATATTATTAAAACCCTGGAATATAGCGGAGCATTTAACCTAGGCGGACTGCTCGGCACAAATCCCATAGCTATATTGGATTTTTTGCACCGTGCCAATATTCCCGCTACAATAGCTTTTTTGCCCGTTACGCCAAAAAAGCAAAACAACCAAAATTTGTCAACCTTGTTAGACACAAAAATAAAAAATTCCGCCGCCGCAATTTTGCTATTTTGGGACGGCGGAAAACGGGTGCATTATATTATGATACGTTACGTTAGCGGCACATTTTGGCTATACAACTGTGCTGGCAACGATATTAGCCCAACAAAAAATATAAAATCTATAACGCAATGGCTAAATAATGCGGAATATACGGCATTAGCGGCAATATTAATATCGCCAATGCTGATAAATAGCTAAAAATCGCCGTATGTAGCCTAAAAAAACGGAATTAAACTTCCTGCTCCTCCAAGCCCAAAAAACGCCATTAGCGGCACACCAGAACGTGCCAAAACACTATCGCCCCAACCGTCTAGGTTGATAAAATTAATATTTGGGATATTAGCGTTGGTGCTTGCAGTTATATTTACGGAAGATGCTCCCAAAAAGGCGAAAATTCCGCCAAGGTTTAGGCTTAAATCAAAGGCACTACCCGCACTGTTTGGCATAAAAACGCCCGTTAAAATATCCTGCGCCGAGCCGCCAGAGTTAAGCGACAAGGCAAAATTGCCGCTGGTGGGCGACCAAGCCAACGTAGCGGTGGCTGTTTCCAAAAAATTACCCTCCCTAATACTAGCGTTAAACGTATTTATGTACTGGGTGGGCGTTTCGGAAAAATCCCAGCCGACGTTAATTTGGACGGACTCGTTGCGTGTTAGGTTTGTTATAGTTGTGTTGACGTGCCAAGGCGATTGCACGGAAGTACCAAAATCCACAACACTAACTATTTGTGCCGTTTCAAACTGGTAGGTCAAATTAACTTCAAATTCCGCCCTTAGCAGCCTGTTGTTCCGAATATAATAAACCATCTCGGAAGAAACGTTAAAATCCCGCTCAAAAGTGCGGATAGTATCGGTTACAAAATTTCGCAATTCTCGCAGCTCGTTTTGCGATATATTGGGCTGTAAAGCCAGTTCCTCTTCAAATAGTGCCAGCCAATCGTGCAAAAGGGCTGTAATATTTTCTTGCGAGACCGTAAAAGTCAACCTAGTTGCGTTTACCAGCGTCCCGCCAGAAACCACCGATTGCCGTTCAGATGTAACGGGCAACGCTATTAACATTGCAACAAAACTATCTTGGTACGGTTGCAGCATTTGCGTTGGCGTGCGGTTCATGCTGGTTTCTATTGCGGAGATTAGTTCCGTAAGGAAATTTTCTTCGTCAGAGTTAATTCCCAAAACGGGGATAATGCTGGCGAGGTCGTTTTGGAAAGTGCTAAAAGTAATGCCATAAAAATTATCGTCCAAGTTGGTGTTGCGAAACGCCACCCGTTGGCGGTTTAGGTGCAAATCCATTGATTGCTGACCGACTGTAAAATTTAGTGCATGGTTGTTATTGCGTTGGTCGGTTCGCAGGGTCATCGATGGGCTTATAGCCTCGCCCCAAAAGCCCGCCATTGCCACGTTAGCAGAAATTACGCCGTTATCCAAAATAGCGGGCAACATATTAGCCGCCAACAGCGGCGATGCACTAGTCCGCTGTTGGATTTCGGCGGCTGTGTTGTTTAAGGCACGGTTTAGCACTAACAGCGGCGTATTTAATATGTTAAAAACCACCACGCCAATTATTATAATTGTGATTAACCCAGCGGCACTAGCAATAAGTGCTTTTTTGTTAGAAAATATCGGCAAAGGTTGCCTATTATTAGGGTTTATTGGGCGTTGCGGCACGGCAAAAGCTGGCGGCAACGCAGAATTTACCGCCGCACCACAAGATGGGCAAAAATTGCCGCCTTTTGTATCTGTACCGCAAACTGTGCAAAAATTAGCAACTTCTGCAACTGCTGGTTGCACGGGCATTATTTCCACTTTTGCACCGCATTTATTGCAAAAAGCAGCGTTTTCCGCTAATTGGTTGTTACAATATTTACAAATCATGTGTCTTCTCCTTTTGTTGTTAAAGATTAAAAAATTAAAACCGTGGGAGGTAAGGTTCGGTTTTGACCATATTTTAGTCAGTATCGGCGTTGTTGTAGGGGCGAACGTCCCCGTCCTGCCCGTCCGGCAGGCGGGTCGCCCGTTTGTCCGTCCCCTGTCCGCCTGTCTCGTCTAATCCCCAATGTTTCAATAAAAATGTCCGCCCGTTGTGGCTTGTGGGCAGATAATGTTCATTAGCCTAGCTAAAAACCCCACGGTTTTAGGTTAATTTTGTACCACAGCCCATGCAAAAAAAGTCTTCGCCAGGCCTGTACAATTTGCCGCAAGATGGGCAAAAGGCTTGGGCGGTGGCGGCGGCGGGCTGTACTGGTTCTGGCGGGATAAGTTTTTCTAAAATTTCAATTTCCTCGTCGTAGCGGGCGGATATTTCTAGCTTTTTTTGTTCTTTTGCGGCTAGTTGTGTGTTTAGGTTGTCGATGTTTGCAAAAGCTAAATCTAAGGTTGCCAAGCTATCCGATCCCTCGATACGTGCTAGTGTGTAGGCTCGTTCGCCAATGGCGGCAAAATCGTCGTGCTTTTTAGCGGCAATATTGTCTATGTCGTTTTGTATTGAAAGCAGTAACGTACTTCTTTTGTTTTTGAGATCGGCTATATCCGCTCTAACCTTGTTTGAATCGAATGTACTCATGGTAAAATCCTCCTTGAAAATATTTTTTATATGCTAAATTTTACACAAAAGTATTCTGTTTGTCAAGTAGATTTTGCGATGTTGGGGCGAATAATTTTAGCCCCGCTTGTGTGTTTTTTTATTGAAATGATGTGAAACGGGCTGACTGAATGAAAACAACGGGCGACCAAATGAAAATAACGGGCGACCGAATGAAAACAACGGGCAACCGAATGAAAACAACAGGCGACCGAATGAAAATAACGGGCGACCGAGGACGGTCGCCCCTACGGTCGGCGTTTTGTAGGGGCAACCGTCCTCGGTC
>WRKK01000291.1 GCA_009782245.1 Defluviitaleaceae bacterium
CCTACGGTCGGCGTTTTTGTAGGGGCGACCGTCCCCTGCCCGTCCGGCAGGCGGGTCGGTCGCCCGTTTGCCCTATAAATCCTTTAAGTTAATAACAGTAGTTTGAGGGGGCTAAATTGTTCAATATTAAGCATCTTTATGTAGCAAAAACGATTCAAAATTTTCTGTTTCATTTTGATTATTTTACCCATTATTTTTTCTCCTCTTGTGTGATATTTTGTTGGCTTGGCGGATTGTTTATTTGCACAATCCGCCAAGCCCGCTATTTGCTAAAAATTATTTGTTCTCATGCAGTGCTTTCAAGTATAAAACCTCCTGCACGTAGCCGCTCGTCGTGTCCCTGTATTATGGAAACCTTTGCTACACCGTCTGCTCTTAGCTTATCTCTAATCTTTATCGCCTCTTCTACTGTATCATACACATCGTATATATGACCAATCAATCGGTTGTAACCATCTTCCGCCCAATCGACATCTGTCATTACTATCCTTTTGTTTGGGTATTGCGAACTTACCATTCCTGTCCACACTTTGCCGTCTTTTTCTACTGGTATCTTTACTGGTATCTCTACTGGCATCTCTTTCACAATGCAACCTCCCAAACAATAAAGTTTTCGTATGTTTTTCTTTTGTACGGGAAATTATCCCACAAATCTTTTGTAAAAATTGCTACAACATTTCCTTGCCGCTCGCCCTTGTTGAGATATTCTTCTCGCAAAATGTAAACGTTGCTTTCTTTCCTGCTAGAATACGGGAAATTTTCTTTGATAATGGCGTGTTTTGTTTTTTCTGGATTAAACCACGCAAGTTCGGATTGCTCGTGCTTTGCTTTTCTCTCACGATAGAGCAACTCTTCTTGGGTGCGAAAATCAAAATGGCGGATATAGCCATCTTTGATTTGAAAATGCTCGCCAGTGTACATAAAATACAGTTGTTGAAATGTTTTGATAGAACTATCGAAACATTTTGATGTAAACTCTTTTGTTGTGCCGTAATGATGTACAACGCCTTTTTCGTTATCGCAGCGGAACAGGATAACGTATTTTCCATTATACTTCTTCTGCAAATCTTTGAAGTAAACAAAGTTGGGTTCTTCTCGGCTAGTTGTGCCGCTACAGCCACTATATTCTGAAGAATATTCGTTTTCATACGGATTTTTTGCTAATCTGCCTGGAAATGTCCAAATTAAATCCGTGTTAGCTGGTTGCCATAAATTTTCGCTGCTACTTTGCGACATATCTCCGCTGTAAAAAGCAGTATCGCTCGCTTGAATATTTGTAGAGCCGCATTTTCCGCACTTGACGATGGGCTTATTTTCTACAACCCAAACTAATGTGGCATTTTCTTCATAAGTGTCCCAATATAAAGAGTTTTTGCAATCGGAACAGTAAAATCCTGTGCTGAAATAAAGTCCCATAATTTTCCTCCTAGTTGTGTTAGTTATTTTGGCGTTCTTCCATGCAAATCGTATATCTGCATGGGGATTTCGCCGTCTGTTAGTTGGGGCGGTTCGGTGGTTTCTGCTAGGGTTAGCAAACTCGCCTTTCTTTTTATTTCTATGTCAAAATATTTTAGCCAGTTGTTTCCTAGCAAGTTTCGCATTTGTGTGCCTAACGCAAAATATATTGTTGCTTGTTGCAGTTCTCGCTCTTTATACTTGATTGATATGTTTGTCATATACTGCAACTTAACTTCTTTGCCGTCGGCGGTGGTTGCTATTCCGTGTATTGGGCAAGATTTTAGCTGATTGTCTGTGTAGCCCAAACGGTGCAAATCCTCTATATTTACTGTAACAAAATCAGAACCTGTATCTAGCTTAAAATCAACATTTCCAAAATTGCGAAAATCACTTGTTGACAAATCTAGGCTAATGTTTACTCTGCCTGGAGAATCTGATGTAAAAGGGATTTCTATTGGTTTTTTATCAAGAATATACACCGTAAAGCCCTCCTACGCAAAATTCGCCAGTAACGCCCTTTATTATTAAAACCCTGCCGTGCGTTTTGGTAAGTTCTAATTTTGTTTTAACTGCTTGGGCTTCTTGTTCTGTATCGTATACCTCGTATACACAGCCTAGCCACGAGTTGCGCCTTGTTGGATCGCCGCCTTTTTCTGTTGTTATTATCCATTTGCCTGGATAGGCTGTTTCTGGGTCGAACATATATAGTATATCTTTTGGTTTTGGTTCCATGATAACCCTCCTAAAAAATTTGATAATTCTATTATAACTTACAAGCCCAACAAAAGCAACTTTTATCATTGGGAAAACGGGCGACCGACCCGTCCTATAAATCGTTTAAGTTAATGACACTAATATTACCTGCCCGTCCGCATTTTTTGTTAAGTTGATTTTAATAGTATCTACCCTGCTGTTTACGGGCGAAATAGTCTGCAAAAAAACACAAGCCGATAATTGATATTATCGGCTTGTGTTTTTTTTGTTAATCGGGTTTATGCTAATGCACTAAAACAGGCGTTTGCAAACCGCTCTCAAACGTATATTGTTGTTCAATATTGACTTGTTCAGCTAGGCTTGGAAGACTTTTTAATTCGCCAATAACCCAATCTAATTCAAAGCCAAATTCGTCTATGTGAAACTTAACAAAATTTTCCGTGGCTTGTAATGCTTGTTCTACGGTCATTGGCTCTGTTATTTTCATTTTTTGTAGCACGTTTTGCCAATCTTCCCATGCGGCTGGGTCGGCGGAGCCAGGTTGAAAAATGTAAGGGTCAAAATTTCCTAGCAAATGGTCTAATGTGTCGTATTTGTCGTCTTCTTTATCTATCCAGTTGCTAGGTTTTGTTTTACTGATTTTGTCCAACTGTTCAAACATAAAAATGTATGCTTGCCAAGAGTTTAATTTCATGTTAAATTAGCTCCTTTTGGTAATAGCCCCGTTGCGGGGTTATCAGTTAGCCTGTTGCCCGTTTGGTTGCGCATTTTTTTCAACAAAATATTTTCCCCATTACAACACAGCCAAATCTACAGCATAACACTATATATATTGTTAGCAATGCCAATAAGTGCGGTAAAAATCGCATTTATTATAGGGCCGATAATATTAGCGGTAGTACCCGTAATCATAAGCACAATAAGAATCAAAAAGCCTACTCTGCCAAAGTTAGCATGAAATGAGTGGTACAAATTATCGGGTAGCCAAACCGAAAAAAACTTAGAGCCGTCCAGCGGTGGAAAAGGTAGCATATTAAAAACCGCCAAAACAATATTAATAAACACAAACTCTGTTAGCAACATTGCAACAATGCCGCCGCCAGCTATTGTGCCGAAAGTAACCAGCGGAAACACCACCATAGTGCCAATAAACGCCATAATTATATTAGACAACGGGCCAGCAACCGATATTAACGCATAATCCCATTTGGGATTTTTAAGATTGCTCAAATTTACCATAACAGGTTTTGCCCAGCCAAACCTAAACAACAATATAAATATAAAACCAATCAGATCGATATGGCGGATAGGGTTTAACGACAACCGCCCATCATTTTTCGCCGTAGAATCACCCAAAACATAAGCCGTCAGCCCATGAAACAATTCATGCACCGTAAAAGCCAACAACAAAGCTGGTATTCTAATCAACATTCCTTGTATATCAAAATTAAACATCAACAAATTCTCCTTTTTATACTGTATTAAAGCAAAATCATGGGCTACTGTCTGCCGACATCTGCCCCTAAATCCGCATTTTTTATTATAAGATAATAATAGCATATTAAAGTTTTAAGTGCAATATTACATTTATCGGGCGGTGCAATTTTTGAGTTGCCCTAACGGTAGGGTTTAGGCTTTTATCCCCAACAAAAAGCACAAAAAGCCACAGAAAATTTTCCGTGGCTTTGGTGTAATTTAGTTTGGTTTTGGCGTGTCGTCGTCGTGAGAGTCTTTGTTGTTTTCTTCTGCGCGAGCCTTGGCGTTTTCTATTGTGGTGTGTAGCGTTTTGGCAATTTCGTCTATTACTTCGGAAGTTTTTTCTAGCATTGTTTGGCTTGCTTTTTTAATTTTCGGCTCTACATCTTTGTAGGCCTCGGACGCTTTTTGGCCAAATTCTCTTGCGAAATGTTCGGCGCTTTTGGCAAATCGCTGTAATTTCTCTTCTACCTGTTCGGCGGTATCTTCGTTGATAAAGGCACGTGTGTCGGATTGGTGTAGCGTATCTAGTAACTTAGTAGCATCGTCGGCTGTAATTTTACCGTCCTCTAACATTTGCAAAACTTTCAAACGCTCTTGTTTCATTGCAATTCCTCCTAATAAAATAAATTTAGTGTGTGTTGGCGGGCTTAAAACTTAAACTAGCTTTTCTTAATTATACACCCTAATAACATATACGTAAAGTTTTTTTGTTTGTTTGCTTGTGTAAAAAAATATTTTGCGGGTTTTTACTTTATCTACTTTTGCGGATATTGCCGTGAAACCGCTTGCACTAGCTTGGAATATCCTGTATAATTAATTTACAATTAAATTTATTTTAAGGAGTTGATTTTATGGCAGAAATAACCATTACTATTCCCGATGCCACAAAAGAAATGGCAGAAATCTTTCTGGAAGAATTAGGCTTTGATTTTTCAAGAATTTTTACCGTTTTTATTAAACAGGTAATCCGTGAAGGCTGTATTCCTTTTGATATTACTTTGCGTACCCTAAACGATGACGATTACACGCTGACAAAGGAAGATTTGCTGCAACGTGCAAAAGAAATGGACGCTGCCTTTGCTTTCGCAACGCCAGTATCTACCGTATAAATAACCAAAATTTTAAGGAGGTGCTAACATGGCACAAATTACAATAACAATGGAAGATAGCCTAAAAGAAAAAGCTGAAATCTTCCTAAACGAACTAGGTTTCGATTTTTCTAGTGTCTTTAACGTTCTCATTAAACAGGCTTTAAGGGAAAAACGTATTCCCTTTGATATTGAATTGCGTAGCTTTGACGAGGACGAGCAAATGATTACAAAAGAAGTTTTGTTGCAACAAGCAAAAGAGGCAGAAGCCTTTTATCTTGCTATGCGCAATAACAAGGTAAACGACAATGATTAATGCGTTTCACGGAAAAGCTTGGAAAGAATATCTTAACTGGCAAAAAGAGGACAAAAAAACAATCATAAAAATTCATAGCCTGATAAAAGGCGTAAGCAGAAACGATTTTGAAACCATAGGTAAACCAGAAAAACTAAAACACGATTTAGCGGGCTGGCTTAGTTTGCACATTGATAAAAAAAACAGACTTGTATACAAAATTACCCGCCACGATGACAAAATTTTTATGGAAATTTTATCGTGCAAAAACCATTATAGCGATACTTAAACGATTTCGGGGGTTCTGCAAATGGAATATTATCCCGTTCGCAGAACCCGACAAAAGGAGAGATTAACATGAGAGAACCCCCCAGAAGAACTCACATAGGAATAACCAACGAAGAACTACGTGCGTCCCTAGATGCGAACATTAGGGAAATACGCAACTATTCCCACAGAATGATTGCCCAATCGAAAAAGGAACAGGCAGAAATGGAACAACGCCTTACAAAACAGCAAATTGCAAGCGAACGCCGTCTTAATAAAAATATGCACGAGTTGCGCCAAAGCACCGACAAAAGCATTACCGAACTGCGCCAAAGCACAGATAAAACCATAGCTGAAATACGCCAAAGCACCAAAGACACCGAAGAGCGCCTAAACAAAAATATGGAAGAATTAAAATCCGAC
The DNA here is from genome assembly GCA_009782245.1 of Defluviitaleaceae bacterium. Lineage (GTDB taxonomy): Bacteria > Bacillota > Clostridia > Lachnospirales > WQUN01 > WRKG01. Next base: position 5,725 of record WRKK01000291.1, read on the forward strand.
TTCAAGGGTTTACGTTGGTTTATTTTAGGTACAATACTAGTGCTGGTTATTATAGCAGTGGCAGCACTATTTTTACCTGCGATAATTATAAATTGGAACAACGCTATTATACATTCGCAAGAAGTACAAGCACAAACCCCACCAACCATACAAAATGAAGAAGAAACCGAAACATCAGAATAACCCCATAAACTTTTAAGGAGCGATTAACATGAGAGACCCCACCAAAAGAACCTACATAGGAATAACCAACGAAGAACTACGTGCGTCCCTAGATGCGAACATTAAGGAAATACGCAACTATTCCCACAGAATGATTGCCCAATCGAAAAAGGAACAAGCCGAAATGGAGCAACGCCTTACGAAACAGCAAATTGCAAGCGAACGCCGCCTTAATAAAAATATGCACGAACTACGCCAAAGCACAGATAAAACCATAGCCGAAATACGTCAAAGCACCAAAGATGCCGAAGAACGTCTTAACAAAAATATGGAAGAATTAAAATCCGACTTCAAGGGTTTACGTTGGTTCATTTTAGGTACAATACTAGTGCCAGTTATTATAGCAGTAGCAGCACTATTTTTACCTGCGATAATTATAAATTGGAACAACGCTATCATACATTCGCAAGAAGTACAAGCACAAACACAACCAACCATACAAAACGAAGAAGAAACCGAAACATCAGAATAATCCCATAAACCTTTAAGGAGCGATTAACATGAGAGAACCCCCCAAAAGAACCTACATAGGAATAACCAACGAAGAACTACGTGCGTCCCTAGATGCGAACATTAAGGAAATACGCAACTATTCCCACCGCATGATTGCCCAATCGAAAAAGGAACAGGCAGAAATGGAGCAACGTCTTACAAAACAGCAAATTGCAAGCGAACGCCGTCTTAATAAAAATATGCACGAAATACGCCAAAGCACCGACAAAAGTATAGCCGAAATACGCCAAAGCACCAAAGATACCGAAGAACGCCTTAACAAAACTGTGGAAGAAATAAAAACAGACTTCAAAGAATTAAAATCCGACTTCAAGAGTTTGCGTTGGTTTATTTTAGGCACAATACTAGTACCAATTACTATAGCAGTAGTAGCACTATTTTTACCCGCCATAATGGATAACTGGCGAAACATAACTGCACCATCGCAAGAAGTACAAGCACAACCTCCGCAAGCACCACCAACTACACAAAACGAACCACAAACCGAAACAGAAACACCAGAATAACCTCGAACAGCACATTTGTTTTATATGTGCTGTTTTTGCTTTTTTGGTGGCGTTGTCGTGCGGGGGACGTTGCCGTGCGGTTGCGGCGTTGCCGTGTTGGCGGCGTTGCCATGCAGCCTGCCTGTCGGCAGACAGGCGGCATTATAACGGCATATAATCCGCCAAATCCCAAACTTTCTCCGATAAAACCTCATGCGTACCCGCTTGTATCTCGCTTATGGTAACTTGATTGTTTTCGTAATCAAATACCCTTGTGTAATATTTGCCATTTTTCTTTATTTCGGCATTCCATTCGGTAAACGCTCCCATTACCCCAACCATTTTGGAAAGGTCGTACTCTTCGGGCATTTCAACATCATAATCGTAATTGGCTTTCATTTCAAAAAACCCCTCTTCTATAATAAAATTTTGTTTCCCGTTTTGTTGCTTTTCTAGCAGAAATTATCCTTATAACCTTGCCGTCATTACGCATACAATAGCACACAAACAACAATTTTAAGGGAATGTTAAGACCAAGTGCCAAAAACCTATCTTCATACACGGAATTTTCAGAATCGTAAAATCTTACAACATTCCTATCTTCAAAAACCGTAGCCGCCTCCTTAAAGGAAATTCCATGCTTTTTTATGTTAAGTTTTTCCTTGTTCAAATCCCATTCAAAATGATTTTCATTTAGTTTATAGCTGTAATCCACAAACATCTCCCCTTTTGTAAAATAATACCAAAAAAATTTTCCCTTGTCAATCTTTTAGCAAAAAAACAACAACCCCCAAACCCCCGTAATTTAGCGATTTACACCACCCCACCCCCCCAAATATTACAATATAATTACATTTACCAAAACCCTATTGACATTCCCAAAACCCTGTTATATACTAGTATTATCCTCAATACGAGGACAGCCCACCTAACGATGGGCAGGCAAATATTACAAACAACACATTTTTGTTACAATCCCTTAATATTTGCCACGGGCTTTTGGGCTTTTTGCCCAACGCCGAGGTTGTTTCGGTTTATTACGGCGGTTCTTGCGCGTAGGAAAACTTTCGCCTGCCGTTCGGCAGGCAGGCATCCTTGCATATTGGCGTTTTGGTTAAATTATTTTAACCTTTAGAATTTAATAGGATTTTTTGATAACAGTGCTTGCACACGTCAACCAATCTTGAATTGTTCTTCCGCCTTTCCCTGCTTGGCTATGCTGGCTGTTTTGGTTAATTCGTGTTCCAGCCCAACTACTGCAACAGCGCACTCTCGGAGAAAACTTGCCTGTACAAGCAAGTTGTAAAGGTTGGCTCTAGTGCACCAAAAATGCACCACAAACGCAACACAATTTGTAACACAAAATTGAAGTCTTTTTTAAAAAAGAAAGGAGGTACTGGTTTCTGTAGTTGCCCGTTTTGCCGTTTGGTTCGTGTTTTTTCCGAATTTGTTGCTACTTTTTTATAGCAGCCCTTACGCACTTCGTTCAACTGCCGCTTGCTACTTTTTACATTAACTTTAAGGTTTTTGTCAAATTTATAATTAAAATTTAGCGGCGACCGCCTTACTCGTCAAACTTTTCGCTAAATTACCAAAAAGTAGGCTTTAGAAACTAGGTACACACAAAAATGAAAAGAAAATTAGCTTTATTATTGGCATTCGTGATGGCTTTTTCCATTTTGCCAATGGCTGTTGGGGCATCGTTTACTGGTGTTACCCCAACCGCACAACGTACTGGTAGCCTTTGGGAAGCACAAGGTGTTGCCACTAACGTTAGACACTGGGGCGATGGCGTTTTAGTTGCCCGCGAAGATATTACCCGTGTTATTACTGGTAGAACTGGCTTAGCTCCTGCTCCTACTGGTAACTTGCGCCACATTATGGTTGCTGCCGACTACTTTGTTGGTGCAACTGGTGCGGCGGCTACACAAGCCTCGTTGCTTGTTCAGTTGCAAAACGCTGCTAGTTTTGCTATCGCCTCTCATGGTGATGCAGAAATGCGTGCTTTGCAAGTTGAAGATGCTATGCCTGGTTTGCTTAACTGGCTAAATACCCCCAATCCTCCTACTATACTTCCTATTACTCCTAGAGCACGTAACGACCTTTGGCCAGGCACTTGGGAACTTCCTGGTAACATTACCCAAAACACTACTCCTGGTTCTATCAATACCGTTCCTTCGTTGCCACCCGCCGCTGCTTTCCCTGGCGATGTAGCTTTGACTGGTTCTGGTACTGAAGATTCACCTTTGACCCGTGGACGTAGAATTATCGCTGACGCACAAGCCGCTGTAGTTTACGATCAAGGCAACAGCTGGACTTGGGCTATGCCTTTTGAAGTAGCTACTCAATGGGGTACTGGTGCTACTTGGTCTACTGATACAATAATTTGGTTAACCTTAAACGGTAACTTAGTTAGAGCCCAAGATGGTACTGACATTGAATATTTGACTATACCATCAGGTATTGAGACACTAGCTGGCGAAACTATAAACACCCGTAACGCTAGACTATTTAACCCACTTTCAGTTGCATCGAATACAGGTGCTTGGGATTTTGACCTTGAGGCATTAGTACCAGCACCCCCAACAGTATTAGCGGCTACCGCACCTGTTGGAATTACTACACCTAATATGTCTTCTTTAATGCCATTCCAAAGTGATATTCTTCAAGTTATTGGCAACGATGCACAAAATGTTATAGCGTTTAACATCATCAACGTTGGTCCTACGGGAGTAGCAGGTGGTTCGTTAGACGGACAAGATGCTTTCTTTGTAGCAGCATTAGTACGTAGTGCAACAGCAGGTCACCGTGCATTTACACCTGGTAATAACCAAGCGTTCTTGTACATCTGGCGTACACCAAACTTCCCAATGACACCAGAGGGAGTACACGTTGGTTCTCACTTTATTGGTTTACCAATCGAGTTTGTAACAAACAGCGACACAAACAGCGGACCAGTTCACTTGCTGTTCACACACCACGGTGGTTGGGCACAAGCTGGTCAAGCAGCTTTTCGGACGGATATAACAGCCGTTACCGAGGCTACCTTCCAAATTACCCGTAACGGTGGGCCAAGAAACTTCCACAGATACGGCACGGTATTAGTTGGCGGCACAGGCCGTACAGATGGTATCCGTATTCGTGAGGGTGCACAAGGTGCATTTGACCAAACTGAATGGTTTGTTGAAATTGAAATTATAACACCTGGTTTCTTCTGGACAGCTTTCAGTGAAGACGTACTAAGAAACCAAAATAATAGACCAATACCAAACTGGCAAGGTGCACCTGCTATTACAACCCGTTACACGGTTGGCGGCGCTCACTTAGGTCCAGATGGTGCAAGTAATATAACAGTACACGATGTACGCCGCGGCCCAGACGGAGCAGCAAGCGTAACAAACCGCTGGAATACATTGTACTTTGGTATTACAATACCAAACGCAACAAACCTTAACCGTTTGGTAAACGACGAAATCAACATTCGTGGTTTACACATTGGTGCAGACGATCGTGCACGTGCTGGCATAGTTGAAGCAGA